>NZ_DAMBYD010000018.1:0-42728 GCF_032051575.1 Aminipila sp.
GACTCTACCCTCACTAATGAGAGGAGGGAGTCGAGTTTGAGTCTACTCGACTGAATTTATTATGTTAAATGATGATAAAATACATGAAATATTAAATAATTTTTATAAAGCTACCGAAATAGGTATTTTATTCTTTGACACAGAACTTAATATTACTTCGTGCTTGCCTTCGAAGAATATTGTCAATGATTTTATTGGATTAGGCTTAAACAGGATAACTTCATTTTTAACAAAAGAATTTTCATCTTTATCGATTAAACAAAATATGTTTTATACATTTTCTTTAGAATCTAACCTTGTTTGCAATGTTAGGTTTCTTTATAACGACAATAGATATGTTGGCGCCTTCGTTACACAATTTGTCTTTATTAATAAGCTGTATTCATACGAAGTGGAAAAGCTTCTTGATTCCATGAATCTTTCGACAGAAAAAAGGAAGACCATGAGATCCTTGCTTTTGAAAGTTCCCGTAGTACCTTATGATAGAATAATGCCTATGGGAATGGTGCTTAATAGTTTAATAACTGCTTTTTCTTCCGAAGGAACACCGAGGCAGGTTCTGAAAGGCAAAGATGATGTCAACCCTGAAATCGAATTTAGTATTATGAAACCTGATAAACGCGCCGATATAATCAAAGATGCCGTAACAAGACACAGTACATTTTCAAATTACGTAACAATTAAGGAATGTATTCAAAGAGGTGATACTGAAGCGTTGCTAAGCTTTGTAAATGACATTAATGCAGGAAGCATACCTATGGATCAGCTTCAGGATAAAAGCTATATACGTTCACTTAAGAATAATTTAATTAAGGTTTGTGCCATGAGCTGCTATGCTGCGATTGAGGCTAATGCTCCTTATTACAAAACATTAGATCTTGCGGATAAGATTATTCGTCAAATGGAAATCTTTGATAATATTAACGATTTATATGAATTGATGAAAAATACAATGGTAAGGTTTACCGAAATCGTGGCATCCAGTCGGAAAATATCTTATACAAAACCTATACGGCAGGTAATTGAATATATAGAAGCACACTACACAGAAAAAATAACGTTAGACAAGCTTGCAAAACATACTAATCTCAGCCCTGCATATCTCTCAAATATGATTAAAAAAGAGACAGGATTCAACCTGATGGACAATATAAACAAAATAAGAGTCGAGCAGAGCAAAAAACTGCTGCTTAATACAAATTTAAGCATTCTTGAGATAGCTTTAAGAGTAGGTTTTAGTTATCAGAATCATTTTGCAACAATTTTCAAGAAGTTTACAGGTGTTGTGCCGTCAGATTTCAGAAATACGGCTTGTATTAATACGGAATCAAAGTCCGATAAAGATTCTGCCGATGAGTTTCTTCCTGTTGTTTTCGAAAATCTTAGCGATAAACAGTCAATATGTAACGAAATATATGATATAGTGCGTATTGTTGATCCTATAAAGCATATGTCATGGGTGATATCTAACGATAATGAGAGTATTTTTTCAGGAACTTGTTATGATTTCTGGGGCAGGAATGAATCATGCAAAAACTGTATTTCTACCATGGCTTATATAATGAATGACACATTTATGAAAATCGATCATCAGAATAATAATAATTTTTTTACAGTGATAGCCACTCCGAAAATCGTAGGTAAAAAGATATATGTTATAGAATTTTTGAAAAAGGTTACATATAATGTTGATATTGGATTTAATACAGATAATTTTAAAACGCAGGATTTTATTGATAACAGTACATTTTTCAGGGACGAGCTTACAGGGCTTTACTGCAGACAATTTATAGATGAAAAATTGCCTGTTTGTTTGCGCAGGAACAGTCATGAAAAAATGCCATTTTCCATAGTTCTATCAATAATTTACAGTTATGATGTGCTGAGCAATCAATATAGTTATAATATTGATGATGAGATAATGCGTGAGTATGCTCAAATGATTATAAGCTCTTTAGAAAACCATGATGATTGGACAGGGCGGTATATGGGGAATATTCTCATAACAGTGCTTAACAATTCTGATTTTGAGAAAGCAAATCATATTGCTGAAATAATTGATAATAAGTTCAGAAATAATTTGTTTAAAACAGATAAAAATAATGTCCGAATTTTAGCAAATTATTCAGTTGCTTCTATTTCAGATGATATACATGATTATGAATCTCTAATAAATATGGCTATAATGAATTTACATGATAAAATGAAGAATACTTTATAGATGTTTATATGCTTGAGAGATGGGTAACTATATATATGGTTAATATAGAATTTAAAGGTGAGGAAAATATATAATGGATATTTATGTAGGTCGGCAGCCTATTTTTGATAGGAATATGAATGTTTTCGCATATGAATTGCTCTATCGCAGGAGTATGAATAATTTCTTTGAAGAAATTGATGATAATAAGGCAACAGCCGAGTTAATCAACAATTACTTTTTGTCAATGCATTCAGTTGAGCTTACAAGTGGAACTAAGGCTTTTATAAATTTTTCTCAGGACATGCTGTTAATGGAGATTCCATTATTGTTACCCGTCGATACAACAGTTGTGGAAGTTTTAGAAAGAGTGGAAATAAATGAGGATATAATTGCTGCATGCAGAAAGTTAAGAGATAACGGTTATTTAATAGCGCTTGACGATTTTGTCTTTAACGAATCGTATCTTCCTTTAATGGAAATTGCTCATATAATTAAAATAGAGTTTTCGGCTGTTGACCACGAAACACAACGAAAATTAATAAAGAAGTATAAAAACAAAATCAAATTTTTAGCTGAAAAGGTAGAAACGAGAGAAGAATACCTATTGGCACTGGATATGGGTTATGATTATTTTCAGGGCTATTTTTTCAGTAAACCCGTTATTGTTAAGGGTAAAGAGATAGGAAGTCTGAATAACAGCTTGATCAGAATTATGAATGAATTAAATAAGAAAGAACCGGATTATCAAAGAATTTCACAAATAATTGAAACCGATATGGGACTTTCATATAAATTATTGAAGCTTGCCAATTCTGCCTTCTTTGGAACGAGGAATCAGATACTTTCTATTAAACAGGCGTTAGTTCAATTAGGTTTAATTGAAATTAAGAAATGGGTTTATCTTATGATGCTCAAGGATATACAGATTATAGAAAATAAAGAATTAATAAGAAACTGTTTTATAAGAGCAAAATTCATGGAGCTTTTAGCATTGGAGACGGGAAAAACGGATAGGCAATCTGAATATTTTATGACGGGAATGTTCTCTTCAATTAATGTTCTTCTTAATAGGGATATGAATGAAATAGTGAATGAACTTTGTCTGGCTGATGATGTTAAAGAAGCTTTGCTGGGTACGGATAATGAAATAAAAAGAATATTAGATATTGTAATTAATTATGAATTGTTAAAGTTCAATGCTATAGATAATGACAAAGATTATTTTATAACACGAGAAAATCTTTCTTTTGTTTATATTGACGCACTGAAATGGGTAATGAAATTAGATTATTAATTATCAGAGGATAGCTTGTGTGTTTCTTTGAATCTTGTGATAAGTGAAATTATATTTTACCATACTATGGATTGTTTTACGAAAACTAAAGGAATATTTATATTGACGTAAATAACGTAAGATGATATACTTCTTTTGAAATAATATGTATATGAAATACATAATAATAGACAAAATGTCTAACCATATATTGTAAGTTGACGTATCACTAAATGAAATTTCATAAGTATAATCATAGTAGGAAACTATAGAAAGAAGTTCGAAAACTCTTCTATGGTTTTCTTTTTTTTGAAATGATGAATTAAGTGAGTCAAGACATTATATTGACATAACAGACAGAGAGGAGATATAGAGGGTTATGACAAAACAAAGAATTAATATTATTTTGATGATGGTTATGATTATATTGCTTATTTCAGGGTGCAAAGATGAAAATACAGAAACACCGGACTTTTCTTCGGAAATAAGAGATAGCGTGGTGGTAGTAATGGGTGTTACCTCAGAGCCTGAGGCAGGCTTTGACCCTGCGTATGGCTGGGGAGCCGGAGAGCACGTACATGAGCCTTTGATTCAGAGTACCCTTACGGTTACCGGTAAGGATTTAAGCATCGGATATGACCTTGCAACGTCAATGGAGGTAAGTGATGATGGATTGAACTGGGTTGTAAAAGTTCGTGATGATGTTTCATTTACCGACGGCGAAAAGCTGACAGCAGAGGATGTAGCATTTACTTACAACACCTTAAAGAGTACAAGCTCCGTTAATGATTTTACAATGCTGGACAGAGCGGAGGCAGCGGATGGTACAACTGTAGTATTCCATATGAACAGACCATATTCCATATGGCCATATACCATGGCAACAGTTGGAATTGTGCCGGAACACAGTTATGGACCGAATTACGGAGAGAACCCTGTGGGTTCGGGAAGGTATGTATTGAAACAATGGGACAGAGGTCAGCAGGTGATTTTGGAAGCCAACTCAAATTATTACGGAGAAGCACCGAATATTAAAAAAGTTACCATACTTTTTATGGAAGAGGATGGTGCTTTGGCTGCCATAAGAGCAGGACAGGCAGATCTGGCTTATACGGCAGCCCCTTATGCAAATATGAACATACCCGGTTATGAGCTTTTATCCTTTCAGACAGTGGACAACAGGGGCTTTAATCTTCCGGCAATTCCATCGGGAAGCGTTTCAGCAGACGGGGGTCCTGTTGGAAATGATTTTACATGTGACGTAAAAGTCAGAAGAGCAATTAATATGGGAATAAACCGTGAAGAAATGATTGAAAATGTACTGAACGGATATGGAAGTCCCGCATACAGCGTTTGTGACAAAATGCCATGGTATGAGCCGTCTTCTAAAGCAGAATATAACCAGTCAGGTGCAAATGCACTGCTTGATGAAGCGGGATGGCTGAAAGGTACGGATGGAATACGAGAAAAGGACGGAAAAAGGGCAGAGCTTCTGTTGCTTTATCCGGCCAGCGACTCTGTACGCCAGGCTCTCGCGGCAGATACGGTGAATCAGTTAAGGGAACTGGGAATTGACGGTCAGATACAAGGAGTAGGCTGGGATACAGCTTATGATTCTGCTCAGTCCAACCCACTTGTTTGGGGTTGGGGAGCTCATACTCCCATGGAATTTTATAATATTTATCATACCATGGAGGATACCGGACTTGCAGCTTATTCGCCATATGCCAATTTCCGTGTTGACCGGTACATGGATGAAGCATTGGCTGAAAAGGATATGGAAAAATCCAATGAGCTCTGGAGAAAGGCACAGTGGGATGGAGAAACCGGAGTCACTCATGAAGGAGATATACCATGGGTATGGCTGGTAAATATTGATCATTTATATTGGTCAAGGGAAGACCTCAAGGTTGCAGAGCAGAAGATCCATCCTCATGGACATGGGTGGTCGATTGTCAATAACGTAGATCAATGGGGATGGGAATGAGAAAGGAATTTTTGTTTATATTGAAAAATTTTGTACGAATGACGATTCTCATGTTTTTAGTCAGCATTGTTGCTTTTTTTCTGGTATCAGTTTCTCCCATAGATCCTTTAAAGGTAAATGTAGGTCAGACGGCCTTGGGCTCCATGAGTCAGGAGCAGATTGAAAAGCTGTCACAATATTGGGGAACCTCCATTCCTCCTGTCAGGAGATATCTTTCCTGGGCAGGTGATTTCATACGGGGAGATATTGGTGTTTCCCTGTTATACCGACAGCCTGTTTCCCGCGTCATAGGAGTGAAACTGTCAAATTCACTTTTAATGCTGGGAATTTCATGGCTGATTTCCGGTATTGTTGGGTTCTCTCTTGGAATCCTTGCGGGAGCAAACAGAGGGAAAAGACTGGATAAGGGAATTTCAGCTTATGCGCTGATTACTGCCAGTACGCCGGCATTTTGGCTTGCATTGGTATTTTTGATGATTTTTGGAGTATGGCTTAAAATACTTCCCATAGGTTTAAGCGTTCCTATAGGAACAGAAGCAGCAGAAGTTACCATCGGGGACAGGATACTTCATGGCATATTGCCGGTTTTAACTCTTTCCATAACAGGAATCTCTTCTATGATTCTCCATACAAGGGAGAAAATGCTGGAGGTTATGGAAAGTGATTATGTGCTTTTTGCAAAAGCAAGAGGAGAAACAGGAACTCAGATTGTTTTAGGACACGGTATCCGTAACATTCTTTTACCTGCACTGACACTTCAGTTTGCATCCATAAGTGAGATTATAGGGGGCTCTGTTCTTGTGGAACAGGTATTTTCTTACCCCGGTATTGGTCAGGCGGCAGTAACGGCAGGGCTTGGCGGTGATGTACCCTTGCTTTTAGGAATTACTGTAATCAGTGCTGCAATTGTATTTACGGGTAATTTTACGGCCAATATTTTGTACGGAATTGTAGATCCAAGGATACGGAAAGCGAGGAACAATATATGAAACAATGGAACAGTAGGAAAACCATGTATTGCTTTTTTATTCTTTCGATTATATTTTTGGTTGCAGTTACCATTATCGGGTATTTCTCTTACGATAAAGCAATGGTCGTTGACTTTTCCCGAAAAAACCTTCCTCCATCCTTTTCCTATCCTTTTGGTACAGATTGGATGGGTCGTGACATGTTTGCACGAACTATGACCGGTATTTCCATGAGCATCATGCTTGGGTTTTTAGCTGCTGCAGTCAGTGCTGTTATTGCTTTTTCTCTTGGAATAATCGGGGCATCCATGGGAAAGGCAGCAGATGGTTTTGTATCGGGTGTTATTGATCTGGTTATGGGAATTCCTCATATTCTTTTACTTGTTCTCATATCCTTTGCCCTTGGAAAAGGATTTAAAGGAGTGATTACAGGCATAGCTATGACTCACTGGACTTCACTGGCTCGTTTGATTCGCGGGGAGGTTTTGCAGTTAAAGGAAAGCCAGTATATTAAAATAGCAGAAAAGCTTGGACATGGTAAGCTTAAAACAGCAGTTAAGCATATGACTCCTCATCTGCTGCCACAGATTCTCGTAGGGTTTGTACTGCTGTTTCCTCATGCAATTTTGCACGAGGCAGGTATTACGTTTCTTGGCTTCGGGCTTCCTCCGGAGCAGCCGGCTGTAGGAATAATCCTGTCAGAAGGTATGAAATACCTGACAATGGGAAGCTGGTGGCTGGCATTGTTCCCGGGATTGCTTCTTACAATAGTGGTAGTGTTGTTTCATCTTGTGGGAGACACCTTGGGGCGGCTGATAGATCCGGGACGTATACATCAATAGGGTGCTATACAAATTAATTTTCAGGGAAAACTTGGAGGACAATAATTGGAAGAAAGAAAAAAGGTTTTATCAATAAAAAATTTATCTGTGTCATTTTCTCAGTACGAGGGAGCATTCCGCCGGAAAAATCTCCTTGCAATCAAGGATTTAAGCCTGGATGTCAAGGAGGGTGAGATGGTGGCAGTAGTGGGCTCCAGCGGATCGGGAAAAAGCCTTTTAGCTCACAGTGTTTTAGGAATTTTGCCCTACAATGCCACCAGGAACGGAGAGATTTCATTCTATGGAGAAACTCTTACGGAAAAGAGAATGAGGGAGCTCAGAGGAAAAGAAATAGTCCTTGTTCCTCAGAGTGTTTCCTATCTGGATCCCCTGATGAAGACGGGACTGCAGATTCGAAAAGGGAAAAAGGATGAGAGCAGCAGGCAGAAAAGCTTGGAGGTGCTGAAGTGTTACGGACTTGACAGGGACACTGAAAATCTATATCCCTTTGAGCTGTCCGGCGGAATGATAAGAAGGATTTTGATTTCCACTGCGGTTATGGAGCAGCCTAGATTGGTGATTGCAGATGAGCCAACTCCCGGACTTCACATTGACATTGCAAGGCGTGTGCTGTCCCATTTCCGGGAAATTGCAGATGAAGGAGCCGGGGTGCTTCTCATTATCCATGATTTGGAGCTGGCTGTTGAGGTTGCGGACAGAATAGTTGTACTTTATGCAGGAACCAATTTAGAGGAGGCAAGGGCATATGACTTTTTAGAAGAAAATCGACTTCGTCATCCTTATACAAGATCACTTTATCGCGCTATGCCGGATAATGGATTTTCTGCTGAACCGGGTACCCAGCCATACGCTGGAAATCGACCTGATGGATGTACTTATGCTCCAAGGTGCGAATATGTGCAGGAGAAATGCCTTCAGGAAGTGGAGTACCGAAACTTCCAAGGGGGCATGGTGCGTTGTATAATGGCAGGCGGTGAAATTAGATGAGACTGGAAGCAATTGATATTTCATTCCGTTATGACAACGGAAACAGACAGATAATAAACAATTTAAGCATGCATATGGATAAGGATGAGCGTCTTGGAATTACCGCTCCCAGCGGCTTTGGAAAAACCACCCTTTGCAAGATTCTGGCAGGATACGAAAAACCGGATTCAGGTGCAGTTCTTTTAGATGGGAAACGGCTTTCCACATATAAGCGTTATTGCCCTGTTCAGATGGTATGGCAGCATCCGGAATTATCCGTAAATCCAAGGCTTCGTCTGAAAGAGACTTTAAAAGAGGGAGACAGGGTAGAAAAGCATGTAATAGAAGGTCTGGGGATTGAACCTGACTGGCTGGAACGTTATCCTTCAGAGGTTTCGGGCGGAGAACTTCAGAGGTTTTGTATTGCCAGAGCTCTTGGACAGGGAACACAATTCCTGCTTGCAGATGAAATAAGCACCATGCTTGATTTGATTACACAGAGCCAGATATGGAATTTTCTCATGGAGGAAACAACTCGCAGGGGTATAGGATTAATGATGGTAAGCCATTCAGAAGGATTGTTGAAACGTGTGTGTACAAGAAGAATTAATTTAGATCAGTTAGGAGTGAAGCAATGAATATAATAGAGATGTTAAATAAGGTAAAATCCGGAGAAATAGAGATTCGAGAAGCTGAAAAGCTTTTAAAGGATCTTCCCTATGAGGATTTGGGATATGCCAAGCTGGACCATCATCGGGCACTTCGTTCAGGCTTTGGAGAAACAGTGTTCTGTCAGGGAAAGCCGGATCCGTACTTAGTGGAAATATATAAGAGGTTTTATGACAGAGACGGAGAGGTTTTGGGAACAAGAGCCTCAAAGGAGCAGTTTGAGCTGGTAAGGCGCATTGTGCCTGAGGTGCAGTATGATCCCATATCCGGAATTTTGAAAGTGGAGCGTCCGGAAAAAGAGAAAAAGGGCTGTATAGCGGTTTGTACCGGAGGAACAGCGGATATTCCGGTTGCTGAGGAGGCGGCTCAGACAGCAGAATACTTCGGATGCTATGTGGACCGTATTTACGATGTGGGGGTTGCTGGTATTCACCGCCTACTTACTCAGAGGGAACGTATAGCAAAGGCTAACTGTATCATTGCGGTGGCCGGAATGGAGGGAGCTCTGGGAACGGTAATTGCAGGGCTGGCAGAAAGCCCGGTTATTGCGGTTCCTACCTCTGTGGGATACGGAGCCAGCTTTCACGGATTGTCGGCTCTCCTTACCATGCTGAATTCCTGTGCCAATGGAATATCAGTAGTAAATATTGATAATGGTTATGGAGCAGGTTACCTGGCAACACAAATAAATAGACTGGTGGTGAAATAATATGGGGAAAATATTGTATTTAGAATGCAATTCAGGAATCAGCGGAGATATGACTGTAGGGGCTCTGCTGGGCTTAGGAGCTGACAAAGAGGTTTTAGTAAAGGCTCTTGATAGCTTGGGGATTGGCGGATATCATCTTCATTTCGGGAGAACTGTGAAATGCGGACTGGATGCCTATGATTTCAATGTGCGTTTGGAAGAGGAGCATGCTCATGATCACGGTCATCATAACCACGGCCATCATGAGCACGAGCATGGGCATGATTGCAAGCACGAACATGAACATCACCATCACCATGAACATCATCACGAACATACACACAGAAATATCCATGACATCTACACTATTATTGAAAAGCTGCAAACAAGCGAAAGAGTAAAAGACATGGCTAAAAAAATGTTTGATATTGTGGCGGAAGCGGAATCAAGGGCACATGGTATCCCTGTTGATGAGGTTCACTTTCATGAGGTCGGAGCAATTGATTCCATCGTAGATATCGTAGGAGCTGCAATATGTATTGGCAATTTAGGGATTGAGGAAGTGGTGGTTTCACCTTTGGCGGAGGGCTTTGGAACTGTTCGGTGCCAGCATGGAGTTATACCGGTTCCAGTACCTGCAACTGCGAACATTGCATCGGCACATGGACTGAAGCTGCGTTTTACAGATAATACGGGAGAAATGGTAACACCTACCGGAGCAGCAATAGCAGCAGCGCTTAAGACCAAGGAAGACTTGCCTGCTACATTTCGTATATTAAAGACAGGCCTTGGTGCCGGCAAAAAAGATTTTAAACAAGCCAATGTCCTCAGAGCTATGATAATTGAGGATTCTACTCAAGAAGAAAATACGGGTGAGCAAGCAGAACAGATGTGGGTTTTAGAAGCCAATATTGATGACTCCAACGGTGAAGTCCTTGGATTTGTCATGGAACTTCTTCTGGAAGTAGGAGCAGCGGATGTATGGTATACTCCGATTTATATGAAAAAGAACAGACCGGCCTATATGATGTCCTTAATATGCAGGGAGGAAGACATATACAGCTTGGAATCTATTATGTTTACTCAGACTACAACCATAGGCGTGAGAAGGTATCCGGTGTCCAGAACCATTTTAAGCAGGGAGAAAAGAATCATCAATACAGAGCTTGGTGAGGCAGAAGTGAAAATTTGCAGGCACGGACAAAGAACTTTTTTTTATCCTGAATACGAAAGCATCAGAAAAATATGCAGAAATAATGGTTTGGACTATCAGACAGTGTACTATACAATCAGAGAAGAGGCAGAAAGAATATGGAAAAAGAATTAGAAAATATAAAAATAAAATTGGAAGAAGCAATGGCTGAATATGCTAAAGAGGATATTTGTCTGGCATTTTCAGGAGGAGTGGACTCTAGTCTTTTGTTAAAGGTTGCTGCTGACGCCGTGAAAAAAACAGGAAAAAAAGTATATGCAGTTACATTTGACAGCCGCCTGCACCCATCCTGTGATTTGGAGATTGCTGCCGGAGTGGCAAAGGAACTGGGTGGAATTCACAAGGTTGTTACTGTGGATGAACTGGAACAGGAGGAAATTCGTTTCAATCCTGTAAATCGCTGCTATCTGTGCAAGAACAAGCTTTTTAAGGCGCTTAAGGAATTTGCAAAAGGGGTTGGGATTTCAAGTGTTATGGATGGAACCAACGAGGATGATATGCACGTATACCGCCCGGGAATCAAAGCTTTAAGAGAACTTGGAATTGTAAGTCTTTTGGCTCAGCTTCACATTACTAAGGCTCAGGTGAAAAAACTTGCTGCAGAGTATGGAATTTCTGTTGCTTCAAGACCTTCAGCTCCTTGTATGGCAACCCGCCTGCCCTACAATACTGAAATTAATTATGATATTCTTGAACGCATCGGGCAGGGAGAAGAGTTTCTGCGAACTATGTTAAACGGCAATGTTCGTTTAAGGCTCCACAATGATATTGTTCGTATTGAAGTGGATCCAGAAGCAATGGAAGGGCTGATTAATAACAGGGAAAGAATTGTTTCTGATTTAAAGGAAATGGGATTTTCTTATATTACCGTGGATTTGGAAGGCTTTAGGTCCGGCAGCATGGATATTGGAATAGATCCGGTCTTGTAGCTTTAAACTTACTTTGTACAGTGGTTTTATTAAAAATTTGCTGAGGCTGACTTGTAACTTTGATTCTGAGTCAGTCTTTTACATTAAGTTATTTGTATAATCGTGATAATCCGGTTTAATTTGACAAGATTAAATTTAAAGGTATAATTAAAATAACAAAGAAATAGGAGTAATTATGCTTATAAACGGATTAATAACTGAGGTTGAAATTATAGATTTAAATCACACAGGACAGGGAGTCGCTAAAATAGATAACTTTGTTGTATTTGTCAGTGGAGCAATTACAGGAGATGTAGTTGAGATAGAAATAACAGATACAAGGAAAAACTATGCTGTAGGACAGATAATAAATATTGTTAAACCCTCTGAATTCAGAATAAAGTCACCTTGTGAACATTATGAGCAATGTGGCGGCTGTCAGTTAATGCATATGGATTATAACGAGCAGTTAAAGTATAAAAAGAACAGAGTAAATAATGAACTTAAAAGAGCAAATGTATCATTTGAAGAATCAATAGTATATGACACTATAGGTATGGAAGATACATATAGGTACAGAAATAAAACAGCATTTTCTGTTACGGAAAAAAATGATGAAATACAAATCGGACCATACGAGCAGGGTACATACAATACTGTTGATATTAATAGCTGTATGCTTCAAAGCAAGGAAGCGGATGATGCCGTAAAAGTTTTCAAAAATCTGATGGTGAAATACAAAATCAAAGCCTACGATAAGAATTTAAACCGGGGAATTGTAAGAAATATTGTAATCAGAAATAACCGTAAAAATGATTTGATGCTGATAATTGTTACTGTGACGGATAATTTTCATAATAAGGGCGAATTAATCAACGAATTAGTATCACTTGTACCAAATATAAAGACCATAGTACAAAACATTAACAATAAAAATACAAATTTAATCATGGGAAGAAAAAATATTACCCTATATGGTGAAGGTACAATCATAGATATGATTGATGATTTAGTTTTTACCATATCACCTGAAACTTTTTTTCAAGTAAACCCTGTCCAAACAGAAAAGCTGTATCAGACAGCCATCCAATATGCAGACATAGGAAAACACGATATTTGCTTTGATATATATTGCGGCATAGGTACAATTTCCTTAATGGCAGCAAAAAAAGCAAAAAAGGTATACGGAGTGGAAATAGTAGAGCAATCAATTATAAATGCAAGAGAAAATGCTAAAAGAAATAATATAAATAACACTGAATTTTTCGCCGGCAAAGCAGAAATAATTGTTCCAAAACTCTACAAACAAAATATAAAAGCTGACATAGTTATAATCGACCCTCCCAGAAAGGGCTGTGAAAAAGAAGTAATAGACACCATCATCAGCATGTCACCCAAAAAAGTAGTATACGTATCCTGCAACCCCTCAACCTTAGCAAGGGATATAAAACTATTGCAAAACAGCGGATACAAACTGCAAAAAGTTCAGCCTGTCGACCAATTCCCGTGGACGGTACACGTTGAGACGGTCGTATTGATGTCAAGGGTTGATAAATAAGAGTATAAAAGTGCTTGATATAAAGGGAATTCCGTGATTTTGAACTCATATTCAAGCTGGGTTCCAGGTCACGGATTTTTTTATTGTAAGAACATATCCAAAACCATAAAAATACAGGGTTGAGTGGACATTATTACTTTTTGGCTATTGAGTTGACGAGATTACTGTAAAAAATGTGGCGAGTTGACAGTATTACTGCAAGAATAGGCTTGAGTTGATAAGATTTATATACCAATGCAAAATCAAGAATTAGAATAATAAGTGTAAATAGTAATTACTTTTTAGGTGCAAATAAGAGTTTATATAAGAGTTTATTTGTGATATAATAGAAAGGAAAGGTGGGATTAGCCATGGGAAAAGAAGATAAAACCCTAAAACAGCCAATGGAATTTTATAATATGTCTGATTTTCTAAGAGGACAATCATCGAAGTTAATCACTGGATTATCTGATGAAGATAAAACTGCTTTTGTACTAAAAAATGGTAAGCCAGTAGCTGTTCTTATCTCCCACGAGAGATATGAAAGGTTATTAAAAGCAGGAATTGACATAACAGAATACTAAGAAAATATTAATGATGAGAGAGGTTAAATGAATGGCCGTGAAAAAATCAGAATTGTATTCCCTTTTATGGGATGCATGTAATAAATTAAGAGGTGGAGTTGAGCCATCAAGGTACAAAGATTATGTACTTGTGCTATTGTTTTTCAAATACGTATCAGACAGATACAAGGGGCAGCGATTCGCTGAGTTTACAGTAAATGAAGGTGCATCATTTGATGACTTGATTGCTGCTAAGGGTAAGAGTGATGTCGGTGAACGAGTAGATAAGATTATCCAAAAGTTCCTAGAAGAAAACCGTCTTCAAGGTTCTCTTCCTGATGTTAGTTTTAATAACCCGGATGAGTTGGGTTCTGGCAAGGAACTAGTTGATAAAGTTTCTGGACTTATTGCTATATTCCAAAACCCTGCTATTGACTTTAAAAGTAACAGAGCTAGTGGAGATGACATCATCGGAGATGCTTATGAATACTTCATGATGAAATTTGCTCAGGAGTCTGGTAAGAGTAAGGGGCAATTTTATACACCTAGTGAGGTATCGCGTATTATTGCTAGACTTATTGGTATAGCAGATATTAAGCAAGAGACAGGTAAGAAATGGACGCTTCATGATCCCGCAGCAGGTAGTGGTTCACTACTAATTCGTGCAGCAGATGAAGCACCTACGGATGAAAATGGCGACTCAATCGTTACAATATTTGGCCAAGAAAAATATCCCGATACTGCCGGTTTAGCAAAGATGAACTTTATCCTACATAACAAAGGGACAGGTGAAATCAAGAGTGGTAATACATTAGCAAACCCAGCATATACGGATGATTTTGGTGGGCTTAAAAAATTTGACTTTATTGTTATGAATCCACCTTTTTCCGATAAGGATTGGACTGATGGAATTAAACCATCAGAAGATAAATTCAAGAGATTTGACGGCTATGGAATTCCACCAGAGAAGAATGGCGACTATGCTTGGTTTTTGCACGTCTTAAAGGCATTGGATAGCGACCACGGTAAGGCGGGGATCATTCTGCCACACGGTGTGTTGTTTAGAGGGAATGCTGAAGAGACAATTAGAAAAGCAGTTCTTGATAAGCGGTACATCAAGGGTATCGTTGGTTTGCCGGCAAACCTATTTTATGGCACAGGAATTCCTGCTAGTATCATCATAATAGATAAAGAGAATGCTGACAAACGTGAAGGCATCTTTATGATTGATGCAAGTAATGGATTTATGAAAGACGGAAACAAGAATCGTCTTCGTGAACAAGACATAGAGAAGATAGTACAAACCTTTATAAATAAAGAAGAAATTGAGGGATACTCTCGCTATATTACCTATAAAGAAATATCAGAAGAAAATGATGGAAACTTAAATGTGCCTCGTTATATCCAAAAGATTGATGATACATTACCACACAACATCACATCACACCTTAAAGGAGGTATTCCAGAAGTTGATATTAATTCAATAGAAAAACTATGGAAAATATCACCGAAATTAAAGCAAGAGATATTTACATGTGTTGATGAAAAGCACAATGTTTATAATCTTGCTATGTCACCAAACGAGATAGAAACAGTCATTTCTGAAGATGAGAACATTAAGAGCGAAAAGGAAAATGAATGCGGAGATATATTCAATAAGTGGAAGAATGCAGTAAAGGATTCATTGCTCACCATTAATACAGATACAAATCCAAAAGAGTTAATTCGTGTCTTGGGCAATGAGATTTTGAGGTGTTTTGAATCTGCAAAACTTTTAGATAGCTACGATGTGTATGACTTCTTACTTAACTACTGGAATGAGAAAATGCAAGATGATGTGTATGTAATCAAGGCTAGCGGCTATGAGGCTGGTCGTGAAATTGAATATGTGTACGCTCAAAAGAAAGCAAAAGATGAAAGTGGAGAAGAAATAAAAGTTGACGACACTACTAAGATGAAGTCATTCGAGGGAGCTTTAATTTCGAGAGAAATTATCGAGCATGAGTATTTTGAAACAGAATTATTAGCTCTTAATGTGTTAATTGAAAAATCAAATTTACTTGAAAATGAACTTGATGAAATGCGTGAAGAAGAATCCGGGGATGAAGGACTGCTTGTAAATGCCTTAAATGAAAAAGGTGACGGTATTCCTAAAACAAATCTTAACAAGCAGATTAAGGAGCTTGAAAGTAAAAAGACATCCCCGGTAATGAGCGATATCACAAAGTTAATTGAATTATTTGACGCTAGTAACACTTCGGAGATGGAGAAAATAGTTAAAGCTAATAGCGAATTAAATGTATATGAGCTTAGAAACAAGAATGGTTCATTTGGTAAGGCCAAGTTAAAAGCAGCATTAAAAGATGCAAGCGACAATGCAGTAATACCTGAGCTTTATGCTGATGAATATAATGCTTTAATCACATATCAAGCTAAGATGACAGAAAAAGAAGAAGCTGACAAGGCAATCAAAGAGGCGCAAAAGGTACTTGATGATCTAGTACTCGCTAAATATGGCGAGTTATCAGTTGATGAGATAAAGAATTTGCTCTTTGACAAAAAGTGGATGTATAGGCTTGAGTATGATATCGTCGATGCGATTGACCAGGTGCTGAATACTCTTGCGTCAAGAGTTGTCTTGATTGCAAAACGCTATGAGCATACTTTAGGAGAGATTGAAGAAAAGACAGTTCAGTCAAAAGCTAAGGTGAAGTCTGCTTTAGAAAGGATGGGATACACATGGTAACTTATCCTAAGGATTGGAAAGAAGTATTAATAGGAGATATCTACCAAATTAAAAGAGGTCAAGTCCTTGCTACAAGTAAGATATCACCTATTAAAAATGCAACTAATAAATATCCTGTTTATTCATCGCAAACATTGAACAATGGCTTATTGGGATACTTTAATCAGTATCTATTTTCCGATGGAATCACGTGGACAACTGATGGCGCTAATGCAGGTACGACAAAATATAGGGAAGGAAAATTCTATTGTACTAATGTTTGTGGTGTTTTAAGCTCACAAGTTGGTTATGCAAATATATGTATGGCTGAAATTATTAATATAGAAACACCTAAATATGTATCATATGTGGGTAATCCTAAACTTATGAGCAATGTTGTAAGTAAAATTTCTATCATACTTCCACCGCTACCCGAACAACGAGCCATTGGTTCCATTTTATCAGACTTTGATGAGCACATCGATAACCTAACCGAACTAATTGAGAAGAAGAAATCTATCCGTGACGGTGCTTTGGAGGATCTCGTTAGTGGAAAGACGAGAATTCATGGATTTGATGGTGAGTGGAATACAATACCATTCAATGAATATTTTACATTGTTGCCAACAAACACATACTCAAGAGAACAATTATCTGACAGAGGGGCAATCGGAAATATTCATTACGGTGATGTTTTAACTAAATATGGATGTGTATTATCTCAAAATGATTATATTCCAAGAGTCATAGATACATCTAAATTAAATGCAAGACAATATTTAAAAAAGAATGATGTAATTATTGCAGATACGGCAGAAGATGATACTGTAGGCAAAGCAGTACAAGTTGGAGATGTAAATATGCCTTTAGTCAGCGGTTTGCATACGATGGCCTGCAGACCTAATTATCCAACAGCAGATGGCTTCTTGGGATATTACATTAATTCGAATTTTTACCATGATCAAATCTTGCCTTATGTAACAGGTATTAAGGTTTCTTCGATTTCTAAAAAATCAATAGGGAAAACAGAAATATATATCCCTGTTGATGTTGAAGAACAACAAGCCATCGCCTCTGTACTAGCGGCAATGGACGAAGAAATTAAATCTCTTGAAGTTGAGGTAGCAAAGATTGTTCAAATTAGAGAAGGTGCAATGGATGACCTTTTAACAGGCCGTGTGCGCCTTAAAGTATAAGGGGGTTAGATATATGTCTGTTGATTTAGAACGAAAATTACAAAACAAGGTCCTGCACTGGTTAATAGATGAAGAGAAAGATGGTGGCTTAGGTTACACATATCTCGGCAACCTTGAAGATCAAGACAACACGCCTGTGAAAGAGGATTTGCTAAAAAAGAATTTAGAAAGGCGTGGCTATAATAGAGACCAAATTTCAAAGGCAGTAACAGAACTTGTTTCAAGGGCAAAAAACCAGGTAGATAGCCTATACCAAATAAATAAAGACGTATATTCTCTTCTTCGCTATGGCAGACAAGGTGTAAAAGATGAAAACAGAAATCGTCAAACTGTGCATTATATCGATTGGGAGAATGTAGATAATAATGATTTTTATGTTGCTGAAGAAGTAAGCGTACTATGCTTTAATCAAACTGAAAGAAAACGACCAGATGTGGTGCTGTACATTAACGGCATCGCGTTTGGTGTATTTGAGTTAAAGCGTTCATGTGTAAGTATTGGTGAGGGTATCCGTCAAAATCTTACAAATCAAAAAAAAGAGTATATTCAACCTTTCTTTAGCACCATTCAACTAATTTTTGCAGGTAATGAGGCAGAAGGCCTTAAGTATGGAACAATCGAAACACCTGAGAAGTATTATCTAAAGTGGAAAGAAGATACCAAAGCCACTGATGATTTATCTGCAACTATTAAGGATATTCAATCTAAAGAGAAAAATATACTAAGAGATGGTGTAGTTTCACTATGCCAGAAAGAGCGATTTTTGTCATTCATCCATGACTTCATTATTTTTGATGCAGGTGTGAAGAAAGTTGCAAGGCACAACCAATACTTTGCAAATATTGCATCAAGAAAAAGAATTCATGATAACGAAGGTGGCATAATTTGGAACACACAAGGTTCTGGCAAATCTTTGATTATGGTTTGGCTTACTAAGTGGATTATTGAAAATATAACTGATAGCCGTGTAGTAATCATTACAGACCGTGAAGAGCTCGACGATCAAATCGAAAGCTTATTTATTGATGTTAATGAGAAAGTAACTAGAGCGAAGAGTTGTTCTAATTTACGAGAAATCCTAAATAAAAATGATGATGCTATTATATGCTCATTGATTCATAAGTATGGTCATAATGCAGGAAATCAATCTGATGTAGATCAGTATCGTAAAGAATTATTGAAAGACTTACCTGCTGATTTTAAAGCAAAAGGAAATATTATTGCCTTTATTGATGAATGCCATCGTACCAACTCTGGAAAATTGCATGAGGCTGTAAAGGTATTGATGCCTGACGCACTTCTTATTGGTTTTACAGGAACACCATTACTTAAAACTGACAAATCGACAAGTCTTGAGACCTTTGGACCCTACATTCACACTTATAAATTTGATGAAGGTGTTGTAGATGGTGTTGTTCTTGATTTACGCTATGAGGCTAGGGATGTTGATCAGGATTTAACTAACAAAGAAAAGGTTGATCTTTGGTTCGATAATAAAACCACAGGCTTAACGGATAGAGCAAAAGTAAAACTTAAGCAAAGTTGGACTTCCATTAATAAGCTATATAGCTCTAGGCAAAGACTAGATAAAATTGCAGGAGATATCATCTTTGATATGAGCTTAAAACCTCGTCTTAAAAACGACCGTGGTACAGCTATGCTAGTAGCAAACAGTATTTACGAGGCTTGTAGATATTGGGATATTTTTACGAGCAATGGTTTTACAAAATGTGCAGTTGTTACTTCATATGAGCCAACTACTGCAAGTGTTAGAACTGCAACAAGCGACTTAAGTCAAGAAGGCGAAGAAGAATACAAAAAGTCTGTTTATGAGCGTATGCTTCGCGGTAAAAAGTTAACTGAGTTCGAAAAAGAAGCTAAAGAACAGTTTAAAAAAGAACCTGCAAAGATGAAGCTTCTTATTGTAGTGGATAAACTATTAACAGGTTTTGACGCTCCTAGTGCAACTTATTTATATATTGATAAATCCATGAGAGACCATGATTTGTTCCAAGCAATCTGCCGAGTTAATAGACCAGATGGTGAGGATAAAGACTATGGTTATATAGTGGATTATATGGACTTATTCCGTAATGTGCAACTTGCTGTTGCTGATTATACAACAGAGGCGTTCGATAACTTTGACAAAGAAGATGTTGAAGGGCTTATCAAAAATCGCTATGATGAGGCAAAATCTGAAATGGTAGGCTCAATTGCATCACTTGAGGATCTGCTTCAAAACGTAAATGCACCAAAAGATGATACTGATTATATTGAATATTTCTGCGGAGATAATAGTGAGGATGAAGAAACCATAGGACGTAGGGATATTTTATACACTCTTACAGCATCACTGACTAGAGCATTTGCAAATTGCTGCGACAAACTTGTAAGTAATTATGGCTATTCAGATGAACAAGTAAACCAAATTAGAAGTGATATTTCTGGATATAACAAAATCAAAGAAATGATTAAACTTGCAAGCTGCGATTACATAGACTTAAAGCCATATGAAGTTGATATGCGTTATATCCTTGACACTTATATTCGCGCTGATGATTCTAAGATTGTAAGTGAACTTGGGAGTATGTCGCTCGTAGAGTTGTTACTAAATAGCACCACAACAACTCCAGTCGATGCTTTAGTGAAAGACTTGCCAGGAAACGATAATGCTAAAGCTGAGACTATTGAAAATAACTTGCAACATGAAATCGTCAAAAAGATGTCCTCGAATGAAGTCTACTATGGCAAGCTATCTGAAATGCTACAAAAAATTATAACCCAAAGACGAATTGAGGCTATGAGCTATGAGGAGTACTTGCGTCAAGTTGTGGAATTGGCACAAGCGATTTTACATCCAGAAGAAAACTCTGATTATCCCGACAGTATTAAAAATAGCGAGGCAAGAAGAGCATTCTTTGATTACTTTGAAAAAGATGAAAATATGGCTGTGAGTATTGATAGGGCTATCCGTAATGCAATACGCCCTGATTGGAAAAGAAATTTCCAAAAGCAACAAAATATAAGACTTGCCATATATCAAAGTTTATTGGTTAATGGTTATACCGAAGATGATGCAACTAAAAAAACCAATATAGTCTTCGATATAGCTGGGAGGCAGGTAGAATACGATGAGTAACGAAATAATTGGAGGTATGCCAATAGAAATTATTAAAAAGAAAAATCTAAAGAATCTTTACGTAAGAGTTAATCCACCAGAAGGAAAGGTAACAGTCAGTACACCGAGTGATTATCCTGATGAAGAAATTAGACTTTTTGTTTTAAAGAAAATGCCAGAAATAACTAAGGTTAGAGACAGGATGCTGTCCCAAGCACGTCAAACTGAACGTGAATATGTATCTGGTGAGTCACATTATTTATGGGGAAAGCCTTATCGCTTGCAGGTTGTTTATGAGGGGAATAAGTACGTAATTACCAAGGCACCAAATAAGATTATTTTAAATGCACCTACGGGATCAACCAAAGAATCTAGAGAGAGGGCTTTTAACGAATGGTATAGGCAAGAACTTAAACGAGTTTTGGATGGTGTTGTCTCAAGGTGTGAGACTAAAACCAATCTTCATGCTGATGAATACAAAATTAAGAACATGAGGACAAAGTGGGGTACTTGTAACATTGATAAAAAAAGAATATGGATTAATTTGCAGCTTGCTAAAAAGCCGGTTGAATGCCTTGAATATGTAGTCATCCATGAGCTAGTACACTTGATAGAAAAGAATCATACTCATAAATTCAATGCACTCGTTGAAGAGTTCTATCCTACCTGGAAAGAGGCAAGAAAGCTTTTAGCAAAGATGCCTTTAGATTATCTTGAAAAAGGAGAACAGGTTGAGGATGAAGTGCAAAATAACATCTAGTGATATTTATGATACTAATAGAAAATCGGGTGCATTGATTCTTGGTAAGAACCGGCTCGATGATTATGCAACTAAATTTCTAGCAAAATATTGTAAGCAGGCATTGATTGAACCAATGCCTCTTCCGGTTGAACAGATACTTGAGGATATGGGTCTTACAGTTCAAGAAACTTCTTTATCTAGAGATTTAGATGTTTTTGGTTGTTGTTTGCTACTTGATGGATATATAGATGTTTATAACCAAGAAACAAGGCAGTACACATCAACTGCTTTTAACGCTGGAACTGTATTGATTGATCCCTTCTCTGAGGCTGTCTATGGTGAAGGTTCGAAAAGAAACACACTAATCCATGAGGCGCTGCATTGGGAAAAGGATAAGGTGTATTTTGAAATCCTTCAGTTGAAAAATAAAGACGCATCTGAAAAGCTATACCCTATTCTGTGCCGTCAATCAGAGACTTTCTTTACACCATCTGAAGGAAAGAATACAAAGGAAAATGAAGTAAGGTGGCTTGAATGGCAGGCACACAGATTAGCACCAAGAGTGCTTATGCCAAAAAACACCTTTAAAAAGAAAGCACAAGAGTTTATTCAGCAGTATAAAGAGGATGGAGAAAATGCTGCATTATTGTGTGACACTTTGATTGAAGATTTAAGCACCTTTTTCATAACGTCACGATTATCAGTTAAATATAGACTGATTGAGGTTGGTCTTAAAGATACAATCTCAATGTTTGCAGACTATGAAGATGTCTATGGAGAAATCAATAGCACTAATGATTATGTTAAATTAACTCCCGTTGAAGCGATTAAAATAACAGCAGCAGACTCAAACCTTCAAAGATGGGTAAGCGAAAGACATTTTGTGTTTGTTGAAGGATATTTTGTACTTGCTGATAGTCAGTATGTTACTCAAAAAGATGGAACTCTTCGTCTTACACAAAAGGCTAAGAAAAATCTTTCAAAATGTGTAATTAATATCCGTGAACAAAACTATATAACATATACTAACACATACAAAGATTTACTTGGATATACTGTACTTAAAAAGGTTGAAGGAGTTGATACTAGGCTCCTTACGTTTCATCCAAAATACCAAGCGTCTTTTGATTATGAGCCTGAAGAAGTTTATCAGTCGTTCGTAAACCATATAACTTCTTATAATGAAGAAGAAGAAATTGAACTGATGCGGATGATAGGTGATCCAACTAAATCTCTATGCGAGTGCTTATGGTTTCTGATGGAGAACAGGAAATGGAACTATCCTGAGAAATTTAACGAGCAGACTGAACTTCACAAAAACTATCATGGTAAAATAAAAAATAATAATTACAATAACATGACTACTAATGTTCTAATGGCCATTTGTGTGGGCATGAAATTATGTCTTAGGATTACTGAAAAATTGTTTCAAAAATCAGAGAATAAGCTCAACTATTATAATGACCCTGACAGGACTTATATTCATATAATGGAGACAATGCCAGGACTTTCGCTTAGTGATTTTAACTCCCTTCTTGAGAAATGCGGTCTTCAGCAATTAGGTACTGAAATAAAAAAAGAAAAAATTAGTTAACTCGTTGAGTTGGTTTTGAACCCCGAAAGGGGTTCTTTTTTTATGCCCAAATTCGGAAAACGCCCATATAGAAGCAAACAAAAGCCAACTCATTGAGTTGCTCGTGAAATTTGAAAACCAATTATATTTATAAATGTAAGGAACAAGCCTTACAAAAATTTATATACGTCTAAAGCTGGCCAGCAGAAGACGGCGGATACATAAATGAATCGAAGATAGTCTGATTGACTATTGGGAAAATTTATGATCCTCCGTTTTATTTCCTATACATTTTTTAGGAAGTAAATCTGTTGGTCATTTGTTTTTAAGGCTCATTAGTACTCCGCCGTTTTACAGACGGGAACAGGAGAATCTAATGAGATTATCAGTAAGGTATGAAAACAAATTTCAAACAATTGAGCTAAACGAAAAAGAAACCGAGCAAATGTGGATTAGTCTTTCGCTTGAAATGGATGACGATTCAAGCAAAAAAGAACAAGAAAAGTTCATACAAGATGCATTTGATAAGCAATTTAACAGGCCGGAGTATAACTGCTGGCATAAGTTCAATCGCCACGTTGATCCTGATCCAAGACCAAGGCGATTAGATGGTAAGAGAGGGCATCTTTCACTTGAAGATGAAAACGGTCAACCGATGAACGCAGAAGACGGCTTGTTTGTCGATGACCGTGACAAAACCGAGCGTAATCTCCGTTATGAACACGAGGATGTTTGCCAATTGGTATATAAGGTACTCGGTAAAAAGCAAGATTGGGCAGATATGTTTATTGCAGTACGTATTGATGGCACGCCAATCCGTGAATACGCTCGCTCTATCAATGATGACGAAAATAATATCAGCCAAAAGTTGAAACGCGCAGAGAAAAAAATTAAAGAATTTTTTGAAAACCATCAGATTTGACCAACTCCTGTGGCTACCAGGTAGGAGGTCAAGGCCTCCAAAAAATTATAAGGAGGTAATTCGAATGGAATTACAAATTTTCAAAAATGCAGAGTTTGGCTCTGTGCGCACTACAACTATCGGTGGGCAACCATATTTTGTCGGTAAGGATGTAGCTGAAATCCTTGGCTATGTAAACACAAAGGATGCTATTTCATCTCATGTTGATGAAGAGGACAAGACCATAATCCAAAGGTCGGAAAATGCGACCTTAGAAATTCCCAATAGAGGATTAACAGTAATTAATGAATCTGGTCTTTATAGTCTTATCCTCTCAAGCAAGATGCCAAATGCTAAAAAGTTCAAACGTTGGGTTACAAATGAGGTGCTCCCTGCTATTCGCAAGCATGGTATCTATGCAACTGATGATTTAATTGCCAATCCCGACCTTGCAATTGCTGCCTTTACTGCTCTTAAGGAAGAGCGTGAAAGGAATAAAACCCTTACAGCGGCAGTTGCAGTACAACAGCAGCAAATTGCTGAGATGAAACCGAAGGCCACTTATTATGATGTGGTTCTTAAATGTAAGGATGCCGTAAACATAACCGTTATTGCCAAAGATTACGGCTGGAGCGGTATTCGCATGAATGAGTATCTTCATGATAAAGGCATTCAATTTAAACAAGGTGATACCTGGCTTTTGTATCAGAGACATGCAGACAAAGGTTACACAAGAACAAATACCCATGTTTATGAAGACAGTAATGGTTTTGAACATACCAAGGTTCATACAAAGTGGACGCAAAAAGGCAGACTCTTTATCTACGAACAGCTAAAGGCGGACGGTATCTATCCGCAAATTGAGATGGAGGTGTGATATGGGAGTCGATATGAAAAACTCTGAAGGCTACATGGACTTAGTGCCATATCAAGCACTTACCAATATTGAAAGAGAGGACAAGGCGGCGGTATCAAAACCCGCCTTCCGTCCTTTGGTTTATATATGTGCACCATTTAGTGGGTCAGTTAAGGAAAATGTATTAAAAGCCACTCGGTTTGCAGAATTTGCTTTTAAATGTGGATGTATCCCACTGACCCCGCACCTTCTATTTCCTTTCATGGATGACAGCAATGAGAAAGAGCGTGAACTCGCTATTTTCATGGATATCATCCTTATGGGTAAATGCCAGGAAGTGTGGGTGCTCGGTGATGTTATTTCAAGGGGTATGAGTATTGAAATAGAAAAGGCAAAGAAACGCAGACAGCCGATTAGGTATTTCAATAAAGATTTTAAGGAGGTAGATGCTCTATGAAGATAGCATACGGCAATAGCCGGATGGATAAAAAGTGGAAGAACAGCGATATCAGCTGGGAGGATTTCTGCTCCCGTGTTAAGACAACACAGCGTACCACCGAAACCGTGGAAGAATACCGAAAGATGAAAAAGGGCGGACAGGATTCAATCAAAGATGTCGGTGGCTTTGTCGGCGGTCACTTAAAAGATGGCAGACGTAAAAAAGGCAATGTGCTGTCACGCTCCATGCTAACCCTTGATATGGACTATGGCACAAGCAGTATCTGGGGTGAAATCTGTACCTTCTTCCCTTATCAGTGCTGCATTTATTCTACGCATAAGCACACTTCAGAAAATCCAAGGCTTAGACTGATCATTCCTCTCTCCCGTGATGTGGAGAAGAAGAATATGCTGCGGTCAGCCGTATGGTAGCAAAGGAGGTAGGCATTGACCTATTTGACGACACTACCTATGAACCAGAAAGGTTAATGTATTGGCCTTCTACATCAAGAAACGGTGTGTTTGTATATGAAGAAAAAGACGGCTCACTCCTTGACCCAGATGCGTTTCTTAATAAATATGATGATTGGCATGACACAAGCACTTGGCCTGTATCCTCCAGGCAATCAGAGGTTATAGAACGTTCATTAAAAGAGCAAGCTGACCCACTTTCCAAGGAAGGTGTGGTTGGCACTTTCTGCCGTACCTATTCAATAAGAGATGCGATTGAAAATTTTCTGGAGGATGTATATGAGCCTTCAGCGATGACCGGTAGATATGATTATATTCCAGCTGACTCAAGTGCCGGTGTCATTGTCTATGAT
This sequence comes from Aminipila sp., assembly GCF_032051575.1. Classification (NCBI taxonomy): domain Bacteria; kingdom Bacillati; phylum Bacillota; class Clostridia; order Peptostreptococcales; family Anaerovoracaceae; genus Aminipila; species Aminipila sp. Next base: position 26,191 of record NZ_DAMBYD010000018.1, read on the forward strand.
GATAAGTTTGCATATTCCCACCATGCGACAGATCCTGCAAGCGGGAGACTGCTTAATGCTTTTGATCTTGTTCGTATTCATAAGTTTGGCAACTTGGATGACAGAGCATCGGAGGGTACATCTCCGAGCAAGCTGCCATCCTATGTTGCTATGTGTGAATTTGCCATTAAGGACGATGAAGTAAAGTCTCAGTTTGCCAAAGAGCGTATGGATCAGGCAACAGCTGACTTTACGGAAGACACTTGGCAGACGGCACTTGAACTTGATAAACAAGGTAAGATTAAGGATACCCTCGACAATATTGTTCTTATAATCCGAAATGACCCAGAACTGCAGTCTCTTGCCTTTAACAAACACCGTGATGGTATTGATGCAAGAAACGGTCTACCTTGGAGCCAGATGAAGGAAGGGTGGAATGACTCTGACAATGCCGCCCTAAAAGTGTATATATCTAATAAATATGGGGTCTACTCCCCAACTAAGACGAAAGATGCGATTCTTGCTGTGGCAGCAGAAAGGGCATATCACCCTATAAAAGAATACCTCGATAATCTGCCCAGTTGGGATGGTATCTACAGAGTTGAAACTCTGCTTGTTGATTATTTCGGAGCAACAGACAATTCCTATACAAGGGCGGTTACAAGAAAGACAATGGTTGCTGCTGTAGCACGCATTTATCACCCCGGAACAAAGTTTGATAGTGTACTTATCCTTAATGGTCCACAGGGAATCGGTAAATCAACCTTCTTTGCAAAACTTGCAGGAGATTGGTTTTCTGATAGCTTGACCCTAACGGATATGAAGGATAAAGCCGGTCCCGAAAAATTGCAGGGTTATTGGATGCTGGAACTTGGGGAGCTTGCCGGAATGCGCAAGACCGATGTGGAGGTTGTGAAGTCCTTTATATCAAGGTGTGATGACAAGTACCGTGCCAGCTATGGCGTCAATGTAGAAAGTCATCCCCGTCAGTGTGTAATTGTAGGTTCTACCAATGCAGAGAGTGGATTTCTTCGAGATATCACAGGCAACAGGCGGTTCTGGCCTGTTCGTATCAGCGGTAACGGTAAGAAGAAGGCCTGGCAGATGTCTGTTTATGATGTTGAGCAGATATGGGCAGAAACACTGGTGCTTTATGAGAAGGGCGAAAAACTCTACCTTGAAGGTGATGATGTGCATTTAGCTACCAGTGAGCAGGATGATGCCATGGAAAGCGATGAGCGTGAAGGGTTAGTTCGTACTTATCTCGATACGCTTTTGCCGGAGGATTGGGATACCATGTCAGCTTACGAGCGTAGAAACTTCCTAAACGGTAGTGAATTTGGCGGAGAATCTCATGTCGGTACGGTAGAACGTACCCTTGTTTGTAATATGGAAATCTGGTGCGAGTGCTTCGGTAAAGATGCGGCTGCCATGAAACCTGCAGACTCTTATGCCATTGCAGGCATTATGAAGAAGATCGGTAATTGGAACAAGTACACCGGGAACAAGAACGGAACAAGCAATTTTCCGATTTACGGCAAGCAACGTTGTTACGAGCGAAAAAGGTAACGGTAGTTCCTTGTTTTATGGTTGTTACCTATAGTTGTTCTCTTGAAACCGTAGGAAATATCGATACTTCGGCTTTACGGGAATAACAGGAACAAGACTTTTACTACTTAGTAATAAATAAAAAAATAATAGTAGGAATGTTGTATGTGCGCGCGTATAGGAAAAATCGTTCAAAGTTGTGCCTGTTGTTCCCTATTAAGAAATGGAGGACATTATGCAAGAAAAATATATAGAGCAAAAATTGATAGCAGCAGTAAAAAACATGGGAGGCATTGCCCCAAAGTTTGTAAGTCCAGGATTTAATGGTATGCCAGACCGCCTTGTGCTCCTACCTATGGGTAGAATCGCATTTGTTGAATTAAAAGCACCGGGCAAAATGATGCGTCCTCTGCAAGTAAGACGAAAAAGGCAACTGGAAGCGTTAGGATTTTTAGTTTACTGCATTGATGGTGTAGAGCAGATAGATGAAGTGCTACGAGAGATGGGAGGTGATGCCGAATGAAGTTCATACCACATGATTATCAGCAGTTTGCAATTGATTTTATAGAAAGCAAGCCAATATCTGCGATATTCCTTGATATGGGCTTAGGTTAGGAAAGACAGCAATCACGCTTACTGCATTGTTTGATTTATGCCTTGATAAATTTGAAATTAGAAAAGTATTGATTATTGCTCCACTAAGAGTAGCATCTCAAACATGGCCTGCTGAAATAAAAAAGTGGGATCACCTCAAAGGCTTATCTTACTCTGTGGCTGTAGGAACGGAAAAAGACAGAATCAATGCTCTTATGAAAAGAGCCACCCTTTATATCATCAACCGCGAAAATGTAGACTGGCTTGTAAACAAGAGCGGTATTCCCTTTGACTTCGATATGCTTGTTATTGATGAGTTATCCTCTTTTAAATCCTACGGTGCAAAGCGGTTCAAAAGCCTTCTGAAAGTAAGACCATATGTAAAAAGGATTGTAGGTTTGACGGGAACACCTTCAAGTAACGGACTTATGGATTTATGGGCAGAGTTTCGTGTTCTTGATTTAGGTCAAAGGCTTGGAAGGTACATAACCCACTATCGCAGTGCCTACTTTGTACCGGATAAGCGTAATGCTGAGATTATCTTTTCATATAAGCCACTGCCGGGTGCTGAAGAAAGGATATACAGCCAAATATCTGATATTACGATTTCTATGAAGTCTGCAGATTATCTTAAAATGCCTGAATGCGTCATAAATGAAGTACCTGTGTATCTGAGTGAAAAGGAATGGAGCATTTATTCGGATTTCCGAGATGAGATGGTTGCAAATTTAGGTGATGAAGAAATTGATGCAGTAAATGCGGCAGTTCTTTCCGGCAAACTCCTGCAGATGGCCAATGGTGCTGTTTATGATGATAAAAATAAAGCTCATCTTATTCATGATAGAAAACTTGATGCCTTGGAGGACTTGATTGAAGGTGCAAATGGGAAACCTGTGCTGGTTGCCTACTGGTACAAGCATGACCTGGAGCGTATCCAGAAGAGATTTTCTGCTAGGCAGATAAAGACATCGAAAGATATTGAAGATTGGAATAACGGCAATATCCCAATAGCCGCTATTCATCCGGCAAGTGCAGGACACGGACTTAATCTTCAAAGTGGAGGTTCAACCCTTATATGGTTTGGACTTACCTGGTCTTTGGAGTTGTATCAGCAAACTAATGCCCGTCTTTATAGGCAAGGTCAAAATGAAACGGTTGTGATACACCACATTATTGTTAAAGATACCATAGATGAAGATGTTATGACTGCACTTACAAGAAAAGAAAAAACACAAACCTCTTTAATTGATGCTGTAAAGGCAAAATTGGAGGTGGTGCGATGACCGACCCTTATGAACAACTTGCAAACGCCGTAATTCTGCAAGCTGTCAAGGATTATAGGGATGCACTAAAGAAACTGAAAAAACGTCCCCGCTATGACCCTGCGAAGGACATGATATCCGAGGTGGAGAGGTTCTTCCATTCTTCTTGGTATAGAGAACTTACCTCTGTTGATGGGAATTTTCTAATCAAAAATTTAAGATTGGAGGTAAGTAAAGGATGAAAGTAAAGGAATATTTACACCAAGCATATAGGCTTGATAAAAGAATACAATCTGACATTGAGGAGATGGAGTGCCTAAGAGAAATGGCAACAAGTGTATCATCACCAAGCTGGGATGAAAAGGTGCAAACTTCACGAAATACAGATGCCAAGTTTGTAAGATGTTTAGAGCGGATTATAGATTTGGAAAGTAAGATAAATGCTGAAGTGGATAATCTTGTAGCACTGAAAGAACAGATAAGGTGTGTTATTAACGAGGTTGCAGACACGGATGAACGCATGGTCTTACGCTATAGGTACGTTCATAACTTCACTTGGGAACAAATCGGTGATGAACTTAATGCCGACAGAACAACGGTTTATAGGTGGCATAATGCAGCACTCAACCATGTGACTCTTCCTGAAGATCCTATTAAAATATAGTTTGCACATTCTGCAACACTTTGCAACAAGATACCACAGTTGCATTTATGTTATTATATAATCAGCGAAATAGAATAGATTCCAAGCCTTGTGGGTTCGTCCTGCGGGGCTTTTTCTACGCCCAAAAGCGAGGTGAAATGATGCCCTACAAACCAAAGCGTCCTTGTGCTTACCCCGGCTGCGGTCGGCTTGCTGAACGTGAGCAATACTGCACCGAGCATCAAAAGGCAATGGATAAACATTACAACCAACATGAACGTGACCCTTTCTCCAATAAACGATATGGTCGTGCTTGGAAACGCATTCGTGACCGCTACATCAAATCGCATCCTCTTTGTGAGGAGTGTGAGAAACAAGGCAGGCTTACTCCTGCCGAAGAGGTACACCACATCCTTCCGCTTTCCAAAGGTGGTGGTAACGAGAAGAGCAATCTCATGGCTCTTTGTAAATCCTGTCACTCAAGGATTACTGCTGAGAGCGGTGACCGGTGGGGGCGGTAAAATCTCTAAAACTTTTTATAGCGGACAGCGGCGTGGGGCTTCGTGTGAAAAAATGCGGTTTCAAACGAGGGAATAGCCTTGGCCCTGCAAAGTGAGGTGATTATATGGCAAAAGACGGTACAAATCGAGGTGGCGCTCGTGTTGGAGCAGGTGCAAAAAAGAAACCACTGGCTGACAAAATCGCCGAAGGCAATCCGGGAGGCAGGAAACTGACCGTGATGGAATTTAATGATACTGCAGACCTTAAAGGCCTTGAAATGCCTGAACCTAATAAAATGCTTGAGGCTATACAAAAAGACGGCAAAGCACTGGTTGCAGGAGAAATCTACAGAAACACATGGCAGTGGCTGAATGAACGTGGGTGTGCTGCCCTCGTCTCACCACAGCTTTTAGAACGCTATGCCATGAGCGTGGCTCGTTGGATTCAATGTGAGGAAGCAGTCACTGAATACGGATTTTTAGCAAAACATCCTACTACGGGAAATGCCATTCAAAGTCCATATGTGGCAATGGGTCAGAATTACATGAACCAAACAAACCGGTTGTGGATGGAGATATTCCAGATCGTCAAAGAAAACTGCACCGGTGAATATAGCGGCGCTAATCCACAGGACGATGTAATGGAACGTCTGCTCACAGCAAGGCGAGGAAAATAAATAAGATAGGAGAAAAATATGATTACTTATAAAACAGCAGAAAGTGTTTGTGCTGGGCATCCGGATAAGCTTTGTGACCTCATTGCTGATAATATTCTGGATGCTTGTATGCGTAAGGATAAAGCTTCTCGTGTGGCTTGTGAGGTCATGGCTACTAAAGGAAAAATTATCGTGGCGGGCGAAATCACCTGCAGCGGTAAAGTGGATATCCGCTTCATCGTAAAAAATGTACTTCGAGAGGTCGGATACAATCCGTGGAAGTTCACAGTATTTGTGTTCGTACATCAGCAAAGTGCAGATATTGCGGCAGGTGTAGATACTGCACTTGAAGTGAGAAATGGTATTACTGACTCGTATGGTTCTATTGGAGCCGGAGATCAAGGCACGGTTTACGGTTATGCAACAAATGAAACCAGTAAGAATCTACCCCTGCCCCTAGTGCTTTCTCATCGTATCGTAAAGCGTATTGATGATTGCCGTAAAGGAAAACTTATCAAAGGAATTTTACCAGATGGTAAAGCACAGGTAACAGTGGAATATGAGGACGGTAAGCCAAGACGTGTAAAAACAATTGTAGTTTCAGTCCAGCATGATAAAGACAAAACCCAGGAAGAACTGAGTTCAGATATCCGAAATAATGTACTTTGGCAGTGCTTTGAAGATTTTCCATTTGATGATGGTACCGAAATTCTTATTAACCCCTCTGGAAGATTTGTCGAGGGTGGTCCTGCTGCCGACACAGGATTGACTGGCAGAAAAATCATGGTCGATACCTATGGTGGCCTTGCATCCCACGGCGGAGGTGCCCTTTGTGGCAAGGACCCGACTAAGGTTGACCGAAGTGGTGCCTACATGGCACGGTACATTGCGAAGAATATTGTTTGGAGCGGTCTTGCAGAAAAATGTGAGGTCGCTCTTTCTTATGCCATAGGAAAGGCAAACCCTGTGGCTGTTGATGTGACTTCCTTTGGTACAGGTAAGATCACAGATGATCAGCTTTCTAATATTGTGCAGGAAGTGTTTAACCTCAGACCTGCTGCAATCATTGAAAAACTACACTTAAGAAATGCCATCTATTCCGATACAGCGGTTTACGGACATTTTAATTCCAGTCTGTTCCCCTGGGAGAATGTCAATATGTACACAAATTTGAGAAAGGCGGCTGAATTATATGCAGATAGAAAAATTGAAAACTGAGTTGTTGATTCCAGCCGACTATAATCCTCGTAAAGACTTGAAACCAGGTGACCCGGAATACGAAAAGCTAAAACGCTCCATCGAGCAGTTCGGTTATGTTGAACCCGTTATATGGAATAAAACCACATCTCATGTTGTCGGTGGACATCAGCGTCTGAAGGTGCTACTTGATATGGGTATCAATGAAGTTGAGTGTGTAGTTATCGAGATGAACGAGGAAAAAGAAAAGGCACTCAATATCGCTCTCAATAAAATAAGCGGTGACTGGGATAAAGACAAATTGATGCTTTTAATTGCTGATCTGCAAGGAGCTGACTTTGACGTATCCCTCACCGGATTTGAGCCTGCTGAACTGGATGCATTGTTTAAGGATTCACTTAAGGATGGCATTCATGAAGATGACTTCGATGTAGATGCAGAACTGCAAAAGCCTGCACTCACCAAGCAAGGAGATGTTTGGATGCTTGGGCAGCACAGGCTCGTCTGCGGTGATTCCACTAAGGCTGACACTTTTACACTACTGATGAACGGGAAACTCGCAAATCTTGTGGTTACCGACCCTCCGTACAACGTCAACTATGAAGGTTCGGCGGGTAAAATTAAGAACGACAATATGGGCAATGAAGCGTTCTACGAATTTCTGCTTGAGGCGTTTAAGAATACCGAAGCGGCAATGGCGAAGGATGCTTCTATTTATGTATTCCATGCAGATACTGAAGGTTTGAATTTCAGAAAGGCATTTTCAGATGCCGGCTTCTATCTCTCAGGCACTTGCATTTGGAAAAAGCAGTCCCTTGTTCTCGGTCGCTCCCCTTATCAATGGCAGCATGAGCCTGTTCTTTTTGGTTGGAAGAAATCCGGCAAGCACAACTGGTATGCCGATAGAAAGCAGACTACTATATGGGAATTTGAAAAGCCAAAGAAAAATACTGACCATCCGACAATGAAACCAGTAGCGTTGGTAGCATATCCAATTTTAAATAGCAGTTTGTCTAATTGTATCGTACTCGATCCCTTTGGCGGAAGTGGTTCTACCCTTATTGCTTGTGAGCAGACGGACAGGATATGCTATACCATTGAATTGGATGAAAAATACTGTGACGTTATTGTAAAGAGATATATTGAGCAGGTCGGAAGCGCAGATGGTGTATTTCTTTTGAGAGAAGGCTTGGAAATCCGATATAGTGATCTGCCGGAGGTGAGTGCCGATGATGCATAAACTTACCCTCGGCTCACTGTTTGACGGCAGCGGTGGTTTTCCTTTGGGTGGTCTGCTCTGTGGTATCAAGCCGTTATGGGCATCCGAAATTGAGCCGTTTCCTTTACGGGTTACAACAAAAAGGTTGCCTTTTATGAAACACTACGGTGATGTCTCTTGCCTGGATGGTGGCAAGATAGAACCGGTTGATATAATTACATTTGGCTCACCTTGTCAGGATATGTCAGTGGCGGGTAAGCGTGATGGCTTGGACGGAGAACGTTCAAGTCTTTTTTATGATGCCATTCGAATTGTAAAAGAAATGAGGTGTGCTACAGATGGCAAATATCCAAGATACATCGTCTGGGAGAACGTGCCGGGTGCTTTCTCCTCAAACAAAGGAGAGGACTTCAGATGTGTCCTTGAAAGCATCTGCCGCATCAAAGATGAAACCTTATCAGTTCCTAAAGCTGATAAATGGAGGCAAGCAGGAACTGTCATGGGAGATAATTTCTCCATTGCCTGGCGAGTGCTTGATGCTCAATACTGGGGAGTTCCCCAACGAAGAAAACGCATCTTCCTTGTCGCAGATTTTGCAGGTGGGAGTGCCGGAGAAGTACTATTTAAGTCAGAAGGCTTGTCTGGGTATTCTAAGGAGAGCTTCCGCTCGTGGCAAGGAGCTGCCGATTGTTTTGAAAACGGCATTAGAGAAACAGGCACAAGCAGTGTGATCTTAAATGACCAAGGTGGCAATCGGATGGATATCACGGAAGATGTCACTTGCACTCTTCGAGCAGAGGCACATCACCCACCTTGTGTTATGGATGCAGCCGTTTTTGATAATCACGGAAGAGATACTCGCTTTACGGGACCGATTGATGTTGCACCGACAATATCAGCCACTTATGGAACAGGCGGTAATAATCAGCCTTTTGTGGTTGGTGATACACCTAAAACTCTCAAAATCCGGTCTGGTTGTGAAGGTGGCGGTAAAGGTGCTCTTATCCAGAATGATAAATCAGCAACGCTATCCTGCAACAATGACCAGACGTTATTTGTACCGAAAGCTTATGGTATCTGCTCTAAAGACAGCAATGCCATGAAGTCATCTAATCCCAACAGCGGAGTATATGAGGCCGATACTTCACGAACCATTGATGGGAATGGAGGAAATCCTTCCTGCAATCAAGGTGGTATTGCTATTGTAGAAAGTTATGCTCTGCAAGGCTCCATGATTGGAAGAAAGGATAAGAACGGCCCACAGGGTGACGGGGTTAATGAAAATATTAGCTTTACATTAAATACTGTAGATAAGCACGCTGTTGTTTTCGCTATTGATAGAGAATCTTTCAACTGCGGTCAAAATTATGCCAGAAATCTTGGGATTACAGAAGATGGAATATCATCAACACTAAATGCACAGGGACCAAGTGCTGTGGCAACTCCTACCTACTCTTCAAGCAAGGCATCATTTTTTACTACCGCCGAAGAAGAACTTGCAAATACACTGGTTGCTACTGACTACAAAGACCCTCCGCATATAAACGATACAGACGGTACACTATACACAGTCAGAAGGTTAACTCCGACCGAATGTGCAAGGCTTCAAGGTTTTCCGGATTGGTGGTGTAGTGATCTTGCAACAGAAAATCCAACCATGGATGACTTACGCACATGGTATGAAATATTCGAAACGCATCGCAAGGTTACGGGAAGGTCAACTAAGTCTAAGACTTTAAAACAGATATCCAAGTGGCTTAAAAATCCACATTCCGATTCTGCGGAATATAAGATGTGGGGCAACGGAGTGGCACTTCCATGTGTATATTTTGTTTTGTCGGGCATTGTGTTTACCATACAAGATACCGCCGAATAAAAGAACATTATTCTCTACATAAAATGCTCGAAATGACTTGCTATTTACAGCATTCAGAGTGATATATGTAGTACCGAAAAATGAAAGGCGGTATGAAAATGAAGATAAATTACAATGTTACAGGTCCAAAACGAAAATCGCTGGTCGGAGCAATCAGCCTGGAACTAAATGCTCCGACGATATACCTTGGTGCACCTACATTTGCTTACGAAGTAGGAGGCTACCACATCGATAAGAATGGAATGCTCGAGGGTGAGGACAATCCCAACTTGGTTGCTGACCTTCAGGGATTGCATGACTTTAAAGCGATTACAGAAGAATATGACGCACCACTTCCAGAACCAGATCCAGTGCCGGAGGATATCCAAATTCCTTACGAAGCAGCTCTTGGCGGAAGGGTCAGTCCTTACCATGATTATGAGGAGCCACCCGTATATGTAGAACCTGAGCAAATTGACGAGGTGGAAACTAACCGTTTGACCATTGATTTGCCAAGGTCGTCTTTCACAGATATGGCTCTTGAAAACCTCAAGCGATTAGTAGAAAGCAAAGCGTCCTTAATAAAAAAGGCTATAGGGACTGATTGCATCCCTATAATGACAACCGAAGAAACTATCAGTTTCTCTTGGTTTCAAGGAGAGCTTACTTCGGATGAGGTCAAAGCCTACACTCATTTTGTAACAGCACTATGTGAGACGGCAAAAACTCAGCAGAGAGTCAATGCTACCGAAAAGCAAGTAGAAAATGAAAAGTATGCTTTTCGCTGTTTCCTCGTCCGACTCGGTTTCGTAGGCTCCGAATACAAAGCGGAACGCAAAATCCTGCTAAAGAACTTATCCGGCAACAGTGCCTTTAAAAATGGTGCTCCTACTAAAGCTGAGGAGGTAATGGCTGATGAATAACTTTCCTTCAAGAGAGACTGTTGAACGCATCCGCAAGCAATATCCGGTGGGATGCCGAGTAGAACTTGTTCGTATGGACGATTTTCAAGCACCTCCCATCGGAACAAAAGGCATTGTCATCGGAGTAGATGACACAGGTAGTATTATGGTTCGCTGGGAGAATGGTTCTTCCTTAAATGTGGTTTACGGAGAGGATTTGTGCAGGAGAATCGAAGAGTAATATGCACACTTTTCGCTTGAAAAAGCAGAGTAAGATTGTGTAAAAAATGATTGTTTTTATCGAATAATTGTCTTGCTATTTACCCCTTTTAGAGTGATATATGTACATACCGAAAGGGACAAATACACTTTAAAGGAGCAAGAATCAATGCTAAACAAGAATTTTGGGATTGAAATTGAGTTCACAGGAATAACAAGAAACGAAGCTGCCAAGGTTGCCGCCGAATACCTAAACGGGACGGTTGTGAGCACAGGTGACTATTACGACACCAAGAAGATTACAACCGCTGACGGACGGGTTTGGAAAATTATGAGCGATGGTAGCATCTCTTGCCAGAAGAAACAAGGACGGCAGAAGGTTGCAGCAACCAAAGAATACAGCGTAGAGCTGGTAAGTCCTATCCTAACCTACCAAGGAGATATTGAAACATTGCAGGAACTGGTACGCAGGTTACGAAAGGCAGGAGCTTTCACTAACAACTCCTGCGGAATACACATTCACTTAGACGGAGCAGAGCACACAGCAAGGAGCATTCGAAACTTTGTAAATATCATCGCAAGCAAGAATGACCTTTTTTACAAGGCATTGCAGATAGCACCTTCACGAATGGGTTACTGCAAAAAGATGGATGAGATTTTGGTGGAAAAAATCAACCGTAAGAAACCAAAAACGCTGGCACAGATTGAGAGCCTTTGGTATGAGGGTTATAGCGAAAGTACCAATCGACATTACCATTCAAGCCGATACCATTTTCTTAACCTGCACAGCTTTTTCAACGGAAACCACACGATCGAACTCAGAGGATTTAACAGCGAACTTCATGCAGGCAAGATTAGAAGCTACATTGTTCTCGCCCTTGCATTGAACAACCAAGCACTGACACAAAAGTGTGCCTCTGCAAAGAAACCGCAGGTCGAGAATGAAAAGTTTGCAATGCGAACCTACCTCAACCGCATCGGTTTTATCGGCGAGGAATTCGCAAACTGCCGTGAACATTTGACCACCTACTTGGACGGCTCGGCAGCTTGGCGATTTCGAGCAGCCTGAGCGGTTGCCTTGCAAAAATAAGGAGGACAAAAACAATGAATAAAACATTCTATCTCGCCTATGGCTCAAATCTTAATCTTGAGCAAATGGCGCACCGTTGCCCCACAGCAAAGCCGGTTGGGCCGGTTGTTTTAAAGGACTACCAGTTATTGTTTCGAGGCGGACACGGCGGCGCTGTGGCAACCGTGGAGCCTTTTAAGGGCAATACAGTGCCATGCCTGCTGTGGGAGATTACCCCGGCTGACGAAGAGGCACTTGACCGTTACGAGGGTTTCCCGTTCCTATATCGAAAAGAAATAGTCAAAGTGAAACTTGGAAAAAGAAACGTAGAAACTATGGTGTACATCATGAACGATGGCAGACCACTTGGTACCCCGAGTTGCTATTATTACAGCGTCATCTTAGAGGGTTACAAGAGTGCGGATTTTGATATCGGTATTCTAAAGCAGGCTGTAGAGGATTCAAAGGAGGTCGAAAATGGATAAGAAGATAAAGGAACAGATACTTGCCATACGTGATACAGGTGAAACTAATATGTTTGATGTGAGAAAGGTGCAGGAAATTGCTCTGCGAGAAGGGTTTAATGAGCTACTTGTTTACCTTTCGGATAATACTGGCGCCTATTCCCGATTCATTTTGACTGGCGAAGAGAATTAAATAGTTTAAACCAATTAGGAACAGTGCCAAAAATGGCTCTGTTTCTCGTACAGATAGATTTGAAGGCTTGCTTGATGCAGGTCTATTTTTATGTGCAAAAGGAGGCGGCGGATATACGAAAACTCAAGAAATACACACCAACACTGTTTAAGGCGGCTGATTCGGTCTACGATAAGTCCACCGCTGATTATGCCGTAGCCTTTATCGAGGCACTCTCTCATACCAAAGGTACATGGGCGGGTAAGCCATTTGAACTAATCGACTGGCAAGAGCGGATTATCCGTGATGTATTTGGGATTTTAAAGCCGAACGGCTATCGGCAGTTCAATACTGCCTATGTGGAAATACCGAAAAAGATGGGAAAAAGTGAGCTTGCGGCGGCTGTTGCCCTGTTGCTCACCTGCGGAGATAACGAGGAACGTGCCGAGGTTTACGGCTGTGCTGCTGACCGCAACCAGGCATCTATCGTTTTTAACGTTGCAGCGGATATGGTGCGGATGTGTCCGGCTTTAGCAAAACGAGTGAAGATTCTTGACTCTACAAAGCGACTCATCTATCAACCAACGGGCAGTATTTATCAAGTGCTGTCAGCCGATGTCAGTAACAAGCATGGTTTCAATACCCACGGTGTTGTGTTTGACGAACTTCACACCCAACCGAACAGAAAGCTCTTCGATGTTATGACCAAAGGCAGTGGTGATGCAAGGATGCAGCCACTGTATTTTCTTATAACCACTGCTGGAGACAATCAGAATAGTATCTGCTGGGAAGTACATCAGAAGGCTTTGGATATCATTGATGGAAGAAAAAATGATCCTACTTTCTACCCTGTAATATATGGTGCTGCTTTAGAGGATGACTGGACTGATCCAAAGGTGTGGAAGAAAGCAAACCCATCGCTGGGAATCACGGTCAGCATGGATAAAGTTAAAGCTGCCTTTGAATCAGCAAGACAGAATCCTGCTGAAGAGAACAGTTTTAGGCAACTTAGGCTCAATCAATGGGTAAAACAGGCAGTGCGGTGGATGCCTATGGAAAAATGGGATGCCTGTGCATTTGCCGTTAACCCGGAATCACTGCATGGGCGAGTCTGCTACGGAGGTCTTGACCTATCGAGCAGTACGGATATTACAGCTTTCGTGCTGGTCTTTCCGCCATTGTATGAGGACGATAAATACACTGTTATGCCGTTCTTCTGGATACCGGAGGATAACATCGATTTACGTGTTCGGCGTGACCATGTAAATTACGATGTATGGAAAAAGCAAGGGTTTCTTAAAACCACGGAAGGCAATGTGGTGCATTACGGTTTCATTGAAACTTTTATTGAGGGGCTTGGTACAAAGTATAACATTAGAGAAATTGCCTTCGACCGATGGGGTGCTGTGCAAATGACGCAGAATCTTGAAAACCTTGGTTTCACTGTAGTTCCTTTCGGTCAAGGTTTTAAAGATATGTCTCCGCCTACCAAAGAACTGATGAAACTAACCTTGGAACAAAAGATTGCCCACGGTGGGCATCCAATTCTTCGTTGGATGATGGATAACATCTATATACGAACTGATCCTGCCGGAAATATCAAGGCAGACAAGGAAAAGTCAACTGAGAAAATTGACGGTGCCGTAGCAACTATTATGGCACTCGACCGTGCAATTCGTTGTGGCGGAGGTACGAGTTCTTCTGTTTATGATGAAAGGGGTTTATTAATATTTTGATTTGCAGCCATCCTTTGATTCTTTAAAATCATACGCCAGCTGCACTTTTCCATGCTATAATTAAGGAAAGGTGGAGGTGTAAAAGATGGAAAAAGAACATAGGAGCATTGAAAAAATTAATGATGATATAAAATCTGCGGGTCAGTCCTTTTTAGGATTAAACATGGCTGATTTGTTAACAAGAATTAAAGAACTTGATGATAAGATACTAAAAAGCAAGTTAATAGATGAATACCATTCAAACCAACACGGGTATTACGATAAAGACACAGGTGGCACAAGAACAAGGGTGAATTCAGCTATCCGAATTATAAAATCAGAAAAAGTATTATACGCTTTGGAGCAAATAGACGGATTGGACCCAAGAGTTCTACCAGAAGCAGTTGCTAAAGCAAAAGAAACAGTAGCAAAAATTAAGACGGGAGAACTAAAGCTGCCTAATCTTAATTAATAAGACACATAAGAGCATCTATTGCTGAATAGGTGCTTTTTTCATGCCCATTTTTAAGGAGAGTGTTGTCAATGGGAATATTACAAGGAATATTTAAGGCTCGTGATAAGCCTAAGGATAGTCTGAGCGGTAGTCGGTACAGTTTCTTTTTCGGAGGAACTACTGCTGGAAAACCTGTCAATGAAAACACGGCAATGCAGATGACGGCGGTCTACTCATGCGTGAGAATACTGGCTGAAACATTAGCCGGACTACCGCTTCATGTTTATAAATACAACGATAGTGGTGGCAAAGAGAAACATTTACAACATCCGTTATATAGATTGCTCCACGATGAGCCAAATCCAGAGATGACTTCCTTCACGTTCCGGGAAACGCTGATGAGTCATCTTTTATTATGGGGCAATGCTTATGCACAGATTATCCGAAATGCCCGTGGTGAGGTTATTGCTCTCTATCCGCTTATGCCAAACAAAATGACAGTCGACCGTGACAAAAGCGGACGGCTTTTTTATTTATATCAGCGAAGTGTAGAGGACGCACCCACCCTTGGCAAAGACAGCCTGGTCTATCTCGACCCATCCGATGTGCTCCATATCCCCGGCTTGGGTTTTGATGGATTGGTGGGATATTCACCGATTGCTATGGCCAAAAATGCCATTGGACTTGCGATGGCTACGGAAGAATATGGAGCGAAGTTCTTCGCTAATGGAGCGGCACCCGGTGGTGTGTTGGAACATCCAGGAACAATCAAGGACCCACAAAAGGTAAAAGACAGCTGGAATGCTGCCTATCAAGGTTCAACAAACTCTCACAGGGTGGCAGTGCTGGAAGAAGGCATGAAATATCAGCAAATAGGTATACCTCCGGAGCAAGCACAGTTTCTTGAAACACGGAAATTTCAGATTAATGAAATTGCCCGTATTTTTAGAGTGCCACCACATATGCTGGCTGACCTTGAGAAAAGTAGCTTTTCAAATATTGAGCAGCAGTCTTTAGAGTTTGTGAAATATACACTTGACCCATGGGTAGTTCGTTGGGAACAAAATATGTGCCGTTCTCTTCTCATGGCAAGTGAAAAACCTACGGTCTTCATCAAATTTAATGTGGACGGTCTGCTTCGAGGAGATTATGTAAGCCGTATGAGTGGCTACGCAACCGCAAGGCAAAATGGCTGGATGAGTGCGAATGACATCAGAGAGCTTGAGAACCTTGACCGAATTCCAGAGGAACTTGGAGGTGATCTTTATCTCATTAATGGAGCAATGACCAAATTACAGGATGCTGGTGCGTTCGCAAATACAACAAGATTGGAGGAAACCCAATGAAGAAATTTTGGAACTGGGTCAAGGATGAAAAATCCGACACCCGAACGCTCTACCTCGACGGCGTGATTGCCGAGGAATCATGGTTTGATGATGATGTCACCCCTAAGGCTTTCAAAGCAGATTTGTTTGCCGGTGAGGGTGACATTGTTATTTGGCTGAATTCACCGGGTGGTGATTGCATTGCCGCCAGCCAGATTTACACCATGCTTATGGACTACAAAGGAAAAGTGACCATCAAAATTGACGGCATCGCAGCATCTGCTGCCTCCGTAATCGCTATGGCAGGAACAACTGTGTTTATGGCACCTACTGCACTGATGATGGTGCATAACCCCTTGACCGTAGCAATCGGTGACAGCGAAGAAATGCAAAAAGCCATAGCCATGCTTTCAGAGGTAAAGGAAAGTATCATCAATGCTTATGAAATAAAGACTGGCTTATCAAGGACCAGGCTTTCTCATCTCATGGATGCGGAAACCTGGCTAAACGCTAATAAGGCAATTGAACTCGGTTTTGCAGATGAAATTTTGGAGGATGAGAAAAAGCACATTCAGCAAGATGACTTCACCTATGCTTTCAGCCGAAGAGCAGTCACAAATTCGTTACTTGATAAAGTATGTCCTAAGAAAACACCTGCCCAAAAAGGTACACCCGCTGATTCACTGGAAAAGCGGCTCAACAACATCATTCATGATCTCTCGGAATCATGAGTGATTATAAAAGCCCAAAGGGCTAATGAACTTA
>NZ_DAMBYD010000002.1:0-45125 GCF_032051575.1 Aminipila sp.
CTCAGAGAATCATGATTTCCCGTCAGGGCAACATTAATGCCAAGAAAGAACTTGCGAAAGCAATTGCAGGAATTAAATAAGAATTTCATCTAGAGTGGAATTTGATATAAGCCATTCAGTTGAATGCTGGATGGCTTCATTTAAAAAGGCATTAGTTTAGGGGGGAATTAAGATGAACTGGAAAGAAATTTATGAAGACAGAAAGTGTACAGCAGAAGAAGCTGTCAAATTAATTAAGTCCAATAATAAAGTTGTATTTGCTCATGATGTAGGTGAACCGGCGGCATTAGTAGCTGCAATGATTAAAAATGCAAAGAACTACAAAAATGTAGAAATATCTCACATGTTTACATTAGGCACGGGAGAATATTGTAAGCCGGAGTATAAAGAGAACTTCCATGCAAATCTTTGGTTTTTAAGCGGCCAGACACGTAAATGCGTGGAGGAAGGGTACGGTGATTATACACCACTATTCTTCCACGAAGTACCAAGACTAATGAGAGATGGAACTATTCCTGTAGATGTAGCTATGATTATGGTTACTCCTCCAGATGAACATGGTTTTGTATCCACAGGTGTTTCAGGAGACTATACAGTGCAGGCTGTAAAATCCGCTAAAACGGTTATAGCCCAGGTCAATAAAGAAGTTCCGTTTACATTTGGAGATGCCGTTTTTCATGTTAGCGAAATAGATGTATTCGTAGAGCATGACGAACCCCTGCCAACCCTGCCAGCTGCAAAAATTGGAGAGATTGAGGAAGCCATAGGAAAACATTGTGCAGAATTAATTAATGATGGAGATACTCTTCAATTGGGAATAGGAGCTATACCTGATGCTGTATGTCATCAGTTATTAGATAAAAGGCATCTGGGTATTCACTCTGAAATGTTAGGTGATGGAGTCGTTAAGCTTTATGAAGCAGGTGCAATTGATAATTCCATGAAGGGCATTGACAAAGGAAAGTTTGTATTTAACTTTGTAATGGGTTCAAGTGAATTATATAAATTCTGCGACAAAAATCCGGCATGTCTTTTGAAATCAGTGGACTATGTAAACCACCCACAGGTTATAGCACAGAACCCTAACATGGTAAGCATCAACGGAGGTCTTGGAGTAGACCTTTATGGGCAGATTGCTTCAGATACAATAGGATATAAGCAATTTTCAGGTGTAGGCGGCCAGGTAGACTTTATAAGAGGTGCAGCTATGTGCACAGGTGGAAACGGAAGGGCTATTATCGCAATGCCTTCTGTAGCTAAGAAAAAAGATGGATCCATGGTTTCCAAGATAACACCTTCTCTAGGTGAAGGTCAGGTAGTGACTACATCAAGACATGATACAGACTATGTTGTAACTGAATATGGAATTGCAAAATTAAAAGGCAAAACTGTAAAAGACAGAGCCAGAGCATTAATTAGTATTGCACATCCAGAGTTTAGAGATGAATTGAAAGAAAGCTTCGAAAAAATGTTCAAAGAAAAATTTTAATAGTAGTGAAAGGAATTTAATATGAGAGAATATATGCCTTACGGCGCAGAGGCGCCATACATAAAAGCAGGTCCCTTTAAATTCAGATTACCATTCATTCATTATCGTTTTGAAATAGCCGATTATGTTCAGGGGCTATTGATGTGTGCAGTATGCTTAGGAGCCATCCCGCTTTTACAGGATACTTTAAAAATGCCATTTGAGATTGCATTAGCCATTGTTGTATTAAATGGATTCTTATATACTTGGCATACTTTCCTTGGAGATCCAGTTGTACCTGGATGGATTACCCCAGCGATACCTTTATTAGTAGCATATTGCTTGACTTTCCCAGAAGGGCATGCAAGAATGCAGGGGCTGGTTGCCTTTGAAATAACTCTTGGTATCTTTTCAATTCTTTTAGGATTAACGGGTGTTGCTGGAAAAATTATTGGCCTAGTGCCTTCATCCATTAAGTCAGGTATTATATTAGGCGCTGGTATTTCAGCTATTTATATGATTTTTAAAGAAGGCGGCAAGTTTGAGGCTATGCCAATGACTACTACAGTATGTTTAATCGTTGCATTTTATTTACTATTTTCTAATGGTTTTAAGAGATTAAGTACGAAGAATAAAGTATTTGAATTAATTGCAAATCTTGGAATTCTTCCGTCGGTACTTATCGCTGTAATTGTAGCTCCTCTAGTAGGAGAAAGTGCTATGCCAAATATCCAGTGGGGATTCTCATCTCCCGATTTTGTTGGACTATGGACTGACTGGGTGCCTTGGGGTGCTGTAGGCTGGCCTACTCCGGTAATGTTTTTACAGGCAATTCCAACTGTATTGGCTATTTATATTGTATTATTCGGTGATGTAGTTCAAAGTAAGGCATTAGTGCATGATGCAGATATAACCAGAGAAGATGAAGTCGTAGATTACAATCCGAACCGTGCCCATTTGATTTTTGGCCTAAGAAATACGATCATGGGCGTTATTGGTCCTGATATTACAATGTGTGGACCTCTATGGGCAGCCATGCAGGTAGTTGTATGCGAAAGATATAAAAAGGGCAGAAAGAGTATGCAGTCCCTGTTTGGTGGAGCAGCAAGTTTTAGATTTGGTACATTTACTGGTTATTGGTTAATGCCTATCGTAACACTTGTTCAACCTATCTTACCTGTTGCATTGGCTCTGACAATGATTGTTCAAGGGTTTGTAAGTGTTCGTATCGGTGTTCAGCAGTCAACAAGCTTTAAGGATTTAGGTATTGCTGGCGTAATTGCAGGCGTACTTTTAGCAAAAGGATCTGCATGGGGGTTGGCAGTAGGTATTCTAGCATGCTTACTGTGCTATGGTAAAGATTTCTTTAAGGGCGATACTACTTTTGGACATTTATGGTCAGAAGAAGTAGAAGCTATGACAAGAGAAGATTCTACACTTGAACCAGACGAAAAACCTGCATTAAAAGCTATATAAAAATAAATAGAAAGCAGTGTGTTTTTTAGCACACTGCTTTCTATATTAGCGGAGTGGCGAAGCCACATTTTTTAATCAATCATACCATACTTCTGTAATTTCCTATGCAGGGAACGCCTACTGATTCCTAAGGCTAATGCAGCTTTTGTCTTATTACCATTGGATTCTGACAGTGCTTTTTTTATTACCTCTTTTTCAATATTATCAATTGCAGCATTAAGAAGCGGCTCCTGCTCTGTACTTCCTGCCACATAAGTTTTACTGGCCTCCCGTATTTCTACAGGTAAACAATTAATATCTATCATAGAACCAGAAGAGATAACTACACAACGCTCAATTATATTTTCAAGTTCTCTTATGTTTCCAGGCCAGCAATAGCCTTTCAGGCATTCAAGAGTTTCATTACTTACAACTTTAGGATTTGTAATTCCAGATATCTTTGCGGAGTTTTCAAGAAAGTATTTAATTAAATCTTCAATATCTTCAGGGCGTTCTCGTAAAGGAGGTAAATGGATAGGTACTACGTTTAAACGGTAGTATAAATCCTCCCTAAATTGGCCCTTTTGAACCTCGTCCTTAAGGTTTTTATTGGTGGCAGCTATCACGCGGACATCCGCGTGAATACTCTTGACTCCACCTAATCTTTCAAAGGTCTTTTCTTGAAGAACACGAAGAAGTTTTACTTGCAGGGAGGGGGAGACGTCTCCTATTTCATCAAGGAAAATAGTTCCTCCGTCAGCTACTTCAAAGCGCCCTGGCTTAGAAGAAACCGCGCCAGTGAAAGCACCTTTGTCGTATCCAAAAAGCTCACTTTCCAGAAGATTATCTGGAATGGCACCACAGTTTACTTTAATAAGTGGTTTGTCCTTTCTAGGGCTCCAACGGTGGATAGCAGAGCAGATGACTTCCTTACCAGTACCTGTCTCACCGGTTAACAGGACTGTGGAGCCAGCGGCAGCCACTTGTTTGGCTAATTGTAAGACCTGCTGCATTTTAGGACTTTTACTTTTAACTTTTAAATCAGATGTATCCATATTGGCATTAGCACCAAATTTATAGGTATGTTGTCTTGTCATAGTTAATTTCTTCACAGCTGTTAAGATTTCTGTAAAGTCAAAAGGTTTTGTTACATAATCCTGAGCACCATTTTTTATAGCTTCAATGGCCGTTTCGGTAGTAGCGAATGCTGTGATTAATATAAAACCAATATCTGGTTCTAGTTCTTTTACTTTGTGCAAAAATTCCAGGCCTGTCATTCTCGGCATTTTTATATCGCTAACGATAATGTCTATACTGATAGTCTGAAGCAGCTCTAAACCTTCAAGCCCATCACAAGCAGTATAAACTTTATAACCTTCTTTTGACAAAACTTTGCTTAGGAGCTGTCGCACATTGAGCTCATCATCAACTACTAAAATATTTGTCTGTTCCAAATAAAGTCCCTCCTACCATTCGTTTGAAGTAAATGGATCAAATGATTGTAAAAGTATAGTAAACTTTGTCATTTGTCCTATAATACTTTCTACTTCCAAAATACCTTTATGCGCTTCTATTGTTCTTGAAGCTATAGCAAGCCCCATTCCGGAGCCATTATCTTTAGTTGTAAAGAAAGGCTGGAATATTTTTTCTGATAATTCTCTAGGTATACCTATTCCGTTATCCCGTATTTCTATATATACCATTTTCCTTTTTTCGCTATATCCTGTTTTTATATCAATGTTTCCACCATTAGGCAGAGCCTGTACCGCATTAAGTATTAAATTTAATATAACAGGTTCAAAAAGCTCAGTATCTATCAGGACTTTTGGAATAACCCCAAAGTTAGTTATTATCTTAATATTTGATGGAAGTTCGTTTTGAACTAAAGTAATGACATATGAAATGATATCCTTGATTTCTACTTCAGCTAATTTTGGTATTTTGGGCCGGGCGAAGTTTAAGAAACGGTCAAGCATCAAACTCAGCCGGTCTACTTCATGCATAATAATCCCTAATTCATCTAAATTAATATTCTGCTCACCTAATTCTAATCGGATTAATTGTGCATAGCCTCGTATACTGGTTAAAGGGTTCTTTATTTCATGTGCCAGACTTGCAGCCATTTCTCCTAATGATTCTAAATTCTTTGTTCTGTTTGCACTTTCTTGAAATCTTTCGATGTCCTCTATTCTTCTAAAAACACAAATGGCGCCAATCACTTCATTCCTTAAACCAAACTGGATATTAATACTATATAGAATAGGGATTTTTGTACCACACACATCATAAATATCTGTTAAAGTTTTTAATTGAAGGCTGCCTTTTGCAAGACAACGACGTAAGGCATCTATAAGGGGTTTCAGTTCTTTTGGAATTGGATTTTTTACATCAAGTCCTAAGACTTCTTCGGATTTAATTCCTATTAAGGACTCAGCTATTTCATTATAAGTAGTAATCTCTCCGATATTGTTAATGCTTATAATTCCTGCAGATAAATTGTCATAAGCCTGTTCTACATACTCCATAATTTCATGCATAGAAGCAGCTTCACCAGATTTTAAAAGGACTTGCTGCATAGTTGACTTTAGCTTATTTAACATGGTATTAAAAGAGGTTGCAATATCTGAAAGTTCATCTTTGTTTTTTGTAGTTATTTCATGACTTATGTCACCTTGTGCAATAACTTCTAAAGCATTGGATAGAGATTTTATAGGTTCTGTAATTGACATAGAGATTTTTTTTGCTAAAGGCCATAGAATAAATAGCAAAATAGTAATTAAAACGATAACTCCTGTCTTTAGATTATTAAGAGCACCGAAGGAGGAAGAAAAGCTTTCTTCTGTACAGACATACCAGCCTTGCAACTGTGGTATGCCATCAATTGCGGAGATTCCGCAAATATATTCCTGACCATTTTTATATATATATTGATAAGTATTTTTTGACTTGAATTCTAAATTATAAGGTATCTCGGTATCGGTATATCCAACCGTTTCATAATTTTTACTGAGTAAAAAAGTATCTGCTAAAAAGGACTCAGAAAGCTGGCTTTCCTGTTGTATTAGTAAGAAGTAGTCTTCGGGAGTCAGACTATCTTTCTGAGAAGCCTCTATAAATTTACAAATTAGCAGGGCACGTTCTTCAAGGGCTGATTCTTTCATATTGTGGCCTATTTTTTCCACACTGGAAGTTAAAATAAAACCTATAGTTATGAGTAACCCAACAGCTAAAATGACTAAATAGTACATGGTTCTTGTCTGAATTGATTTAAACATACTAAACCTCTATTTACCTTTTATTTATATTTGTTAAGAATGTAACAACATTATAACATAAGAAAGGTCCGCAAGGAAGAATTATCAGGATAATTTAGGCATAAGTCCTCAAAAAACAATAAAAAAACGTGGCCTTGATTGCCACGCCTTAGATTATTTAATCAAAATGTTTTTAGATTCTAAAGTTTGTTTTATAAGTTCATAAGTATTCTCATCCCTGCATCCGATTTTATGAAGATGGACACCTTCAGTCAAAATACTTAAAGGTAAATCGGTACTATTTTTGATTTTATCAAGAAATACATCAACATCATAACGGGAAATGATGTTAAGTCTGCCGGAAAGCTGGCCATATAATGAATGCTCTATGGTTACATCGATAACTTCAGCACCAAAATCAACTATGGTATAAAGTTCTTCACGCAATTGCTCCGCTGTATGTTTACAGGCAAGAATCCCTTCGAAGTTATGATTGTTTTTTGCAGTATCATATTCAGAAAGAATATATCCTCTAGGAGTTGCTGAGATATCCAACCCCCCTGCACGAAGTATCGCCACATCACTAACTATAATCTGGCGGCTTACATTTAGAAGGGTGGCCAGACTAGAAGCACTTGTTGGTGCGGAACTTGACTTTAAATGGGATATGATAAGTTCTCTTCTTTCGCCTGCATTCATATAGCTCACTCCTTATAACAGTAAATTTTATAAAAACATCATAACATCGATTTATATATTGGTCAATAAAAGAAAAAACTGCCCTAAATTAGAATTTCTAATGAAGGACAGCTCTCCCCTTAAGTTGAGTTATATATTATATGATTAAGGCTAATTAATGTGGGCAAGCAACTTATAATATTCATAGCCTGCCAGTAAAATATCTTCGTCAAAGTTAAAGTTATTACTGTGAAGCGGTACCTTAGCACCTGTTCCTAAAAGAGTAAATACAGCAGGGGCTTTCGTTCCATAGTAAGAAAAATCTTCTGAAATCATAACAGCCTCTGATAATTCCTCATAATAACTTAGTTTTTGTAAATGTGGCTTTATAGTCTGGTAAAGTTCCACATTGTTTATAACAGGAAGGTAGCCATCAGAGCAGTGCACTTTGATTTGGCAACCATATTTATTTTCATACTCTCTGGCAATCTCATTCAAGCGGGATTCCATCAAATCAAAAGTTTCAAGGTTAAAAGCACGCATTGTCCCTAAAAGGGCAGCTTTCCCAGCGATTACGTTGCGAGCAGTTCCACTATTTATTTTACAGATTTTCAATAGTGTGCGTTCATCCACAGGAGATTCAGTTTCCTGCATTTTATAGATGTCTAATATATACTGAGCTGCAATATATAGCGCATCAATGCCCTTTTGAAAAGTAGCAGCATGAGTACTTTTTCCTTTGATTTCTATGCTGACCTCTGAGGATTTGGGCATTAAAGGGCCACCTTTTGTAGATAACTGTCCCTTTGGAATACTTGGCCATAAATGTAGGCCAAAGGTTCTTATTACTTTATATTTTTCAAATATACCTGATTCTGCAATAGGCCTTGCGCCTCCAGTAGTCTCCTCAGCGGGCTGAAATATTAGCAGTATATTGTAAGGTAAATCCTCCGTATTATTTACGTATTCAGCAAAACCCAAAAGCATTGACATGTGACCATCATGACCACATCCGTGCATCTTTCCAGGATGTTTAGAAACGAAACGGTGCGTATTTGTTTCGGGAATGGTCAAACCATCCATGTCACTTCGATACGCTGCTGTAAATTCCTT
Organism: Aminipila sp.; assembly: GCF_032051575.1. NCBI lineage: Bacteria > Bacillati > Bacillota > Clostridia > Peptostreptococcales > Anaerovoracaceae > Aminipila > Aminipila sp. The sequence goes on from NZ_DAMBYD010000002.1 coordinate 7,969, forward strand.
ACCTTTATTAAAAAAAGCACAAATTCCAGTATTCACAACTGTAGTGAATTCGCAATCCATATCACCTATGACATTCATGATATAATCTCTGGTTTCAAACAATTGATCACCTATCTCAGGTATTTTATGAAGTGAACGGTGGTGCTTTATTAAAGTACTGAGCATGTCATGGTCGTTAAATTCAACTGCCATCTTTTCTGTCTCCTATCATGACCTAATATTGTCTTTAAACAAATATGAATAATGATACAACTTTTATTACTTTATGTCAAATAAAATAATAAAAGTTTTTTAATTGTAATATTATTGCAACATAAAATCTTCACACAAATATGATATAATAATCGTTATATTAGCATTATGGAGTTAAAATAATGTTTTAAAGGGAGAGAGCACTATATGCTTGGATATGTAATTCCTGATAAGGGAGAACTGAAAATGCGGGAATATGAAGTATACAGTGCATACTATTGTGGTATATGTAAAAGTATTGGCAGACGGTATGGACAATTACCCCGATTTACATTGAGTTATGATTTTGTGTTTTTGGCCGTATTACTGGCGGCCCTTGAACAGGAAAAAGATGATATAACAGCAGAACATTGCATCATTCATCCGATAAAGAAGAAACCCATATCAGTAGAAAACAGAGCTATTGAATATGCTGGGGATGTGATGCTGATTTTGGCGTATTATAAACTGATGGATGATTATTATGATGACCATAGCTATAAAGCGAAAGCCGCAGCTATAGGGTTATTACCAACCATACAAAAGATACGTGTGAAGAAAAAAGAACTATGTAATCTTACAGAAGAAAATCTTAAACTCCTTTCTGACCTGGAGAAGGACAAGTGTTCAGAAATTGACCGGGTAGAAGAACCATTTGCACAGATTATGCTGGAGATATTCAAAAATGGTGTGCAAAAAATAGAAAAAAACGAGAGCTTGATTAAACTTCTTGCCCATATTGGGTATCATTTGGGGAAATGGATTTACCTGATGGATGCCTATGAAGATGTGGAAGAGAACATTACAAAAAAAACTTATAATCCACTATTATATAGATTTGAATATGGACAAACTAAGGAATCTATACAAGAATTTAAAGAAAGAATAAAACCCATAGTGGAGTTTAATTTGATACATTATCTAGCAGAAATAAGTAATGCAGCAGATCTTTTAGATATAAAGAAAAACAAGGGGATAATTGAAAACATTATATATTTCGGATTGCGCAGACGTACGGAACAAGTACTAGAAAGTAATATAGAAAATACCGAAAATGATGAAGAAGAGGAGAAATAGTATATGAATAATCCATATGAAGTATTGGGAGTAAGTCAAAATGCAAGTGAAGATGAAATCAAATCAGCTTATAGAGAACTTGTAAAAAAATACCATCCAGATAAATATCAGAACAATCCATTGGCAGATTTAGCTCAGGAAAAGCTGCAGGAGGTGAATGAGGCCTACGATTATTTGATAAAAAATGGTTCTGGTGGAAGCTATAATAATGCCTACAACAGTACTACAGGGCAGGGGAGTCAAGAACAGTCTGTACCTGAATATAACGATATTCGAGGTATTATTGATTCTGGGAATTTAAATTTAGCAGAACAGAAGCTGGCTAGAATTCGAAATCGTGATGCAGAATGGTTTTTCCTTTCTGGTATGATTTCTTATAAAAAGGGCTGGTATGATGATGCATTAGCTAAGATTCGTACAGCAGCCAGTATGAATCCAAATAATTTTGAATATCAGAATGCCCTTAGCAATATAATGAATGCAGGCAGAATGTATCAGAACAACTCTTATGGCAGAGGGTATCCTAATGATGATATGATGTGCAAGTTATGTCAGGCATATATGTGTGCAGATTGTTTATGTGATTGTATATAGGTGATAACAATGATGAATGGAATTGGTGTTAAAAGAAAAAGCGGCAAAATAATAGCCCTTGGTGGTGTGCTTTTAGCATTATCTTTAATATGCCTTTATGTGGCTTCTTTTGTTCCTGGGCTTGAAATAACTTTTTATACAATCAGTTCAGTTTTTATACCGATTATGATGATAGAAAGCAAAGGCAAAGGTGGGTGGCTTTTATATATTGCCTGTTCTGTCATGTCTTTGTTGATATTGCCCAATAAAGTAGCTGCTGTACCTTATATTTTTTTCTTTGGAATCTATGGAATAATCAAATGCTATATAGAAAAAATGAAAAATCCTATTTTGCAGCTGACTTTAAAGTTTGCTATTTTTACAACAATAATTTTGGTGGCATATAACTTCTTTTATAGTTTATTCTTTGGAGTAATAAATTTAAAAGATGCGCCTCCATTCATACTACTTGTAATGGGCGAAGTGTTTTTCTTACTATACGATTTCATATTAACCGGCGTAATAAATTATTATTATCGAAGGTTTTACGGACGAATTTAGAAAAATCCTCGAAAGAGGATTTTTTATATTTTAGTTATATTATTCAAGCATAACAAATAACTTATTTATAAGAAACATTTTTGTGTGAAAAACTTATAAATAGGGAGGAGCTTATATGAATATAGCCATTATAGGTAAAGGAGCTATGGGAAAGCTTTTAAAGGAGCTTATAGATAAAAAGGACGGGCTCAAGTGTGTCGGAATTATTGAACCACTGGGTGGAGAAAAGTTAAATGATATAAAGGAAAGCATTCATGTAATTATAGATTTTAGTAATCCCGCCAATTTAAATATGATTGAAGAATTTGCAAGAGAAAATGGATGCGGGGTTGTTATAGCAACCACGGGCTTTAGTGAAAAGCAAAGACAGCAGATTTTGGAGCTGTCTAAAAAAGTGCCAGTTGTAAAGGCTGCTAATTTTTCATTAGGCATTACGGTAATGAAAAAAATGCTTACACAAATAACACCTATATTAAAAGATAATTTTGATATGGAGATCATAGAAAAGCATCACAATAAAAAGCTGGACTCTCCAAGCGGTACAGCTAAAATGCTGGCAGAGGCTATGAATCCAAAAGGCGAATTTGATCAAGTGTATGGGCGGAAAGGTGATGGCAAACGGGGTAAAGAAATAGGAATCCATGCGGTTAGAGGAGGAACAATAGCTGGAGAGCATACAGTTATTTTCGCAGGCGAAGATGAACTTTTTGAGATCAAACATACAGCGGCTTCGAAAAAGATATTTGCATTAGGAGCTATAAAAGCAGCGGAATTTATAGGTGAAAGACTTGCAACGGGTGCTAACAATGGTGAAATCAGTGTGGGAATGTACGATATAGAAGAGGTGTTATTCTTATAAAGAACTCCATAATAAAAGAGGCGGTAGCAAAATAAGATTGCTACCGCCTTTTCTTTTCAAAGAGACTGTAGCGGTTGCTACAATCTCTCTATAATTCCCGCATATAAAAGAAGGTCTGCATTAAATTTAAAGATCCATATCCCCACTGCGGATTTGGGTATTCCATTACATCCGTTCGATCACAGCCTCTAATGAGAAAAGCTTTAATCAAAGGCGCACAAAACCCTAAATCGTTACCCTCTATAATTCCCCATTGAAGCATCAATGCACATGCACCGCAGATAATAGAAGTAGCAACACTTGTGCCATCCATGGAGCCATAACCCGAAGGAAAGAATCCGCCTACTTGATAACCTGGAGCAACCAAATCAGGCACATCTGCGGATAAAATAGAAGGCCCCCAGGATGAGTCAGGATAGAGACTGCCACGAATGCTATTGTAAGCACCACACCGTATAGTACCCATACCATTGCCTGGAGACGTAATGGTAGTATATGGGTTGGATGATAAAAATTCAACGTCAGGAGAAACAAAGCCAGTCAACGGCAGCCAGGCATGAATCCTGCCATCTATGATGATATCGCCATAAACAGTGATAGTCCATATACCTGGAGTAGCATCAAGAATTTTTACGATGGTAACTTGATCCCCGCTGCCTTCCAGTGGAAAGCTATATGAAACACTGACTTCAGAGCGTTCAAGAACAAGACGGGTAGTGAAAGTGTACTTAGATTTTGCGGGAACCCGGCTTACCAGCTCACCAGTAGGGGATCGGACGGAAACTGAAATTCGGTCACATATTTTAGAAGTAATATTAACAAATATATCACCTGCTCTTTCCCCTGCCTTTATATCTATATTTTCGGGTTTTCCATTCGCAGACAATTGTTGGAAAAAGTGATGCCTAGCCTGACTCTCGTTACCAACAGCTGTACATACACAGACACCTGGGATATTAGAAACATTAAAGAGATATTCTTCCGTGTTCCCAAAACCATCGTGGCTGTCATAATTTGCACCGAGCCCAACGCATATGACTACTGGACGGTTAAGTTCTTTTGCCTTTTGCAATATATACTCTACGCCAAGTAAGACTCCAGAAGAACTAAAAGCATTCTCCTGATCCACTGGTACTAAAAAACGATTTAGATAAAAAGGATATGCTTTTTTTAGTTTCACCATGATTATTTCAGAATCAGGTGCTGCCCCTACAAAATCTCCAATAGATCGGCCTGCGGCTACAGAGGCTAAAAAAGTCCCATGGCCGGCCACGTCTCTATGCGGTACAACATCATAAGGATTGTCAGATGCTAAAGCGATATTAATCTGCGCATTTGTATATTCTGTACCCAGAGGAAAGCCAGCAGGAGGGGTTCCAGGAATACTCTGATCATAGATATATTTAATTTTGCTGGTACCATCTTTATACTTAAACACATCTAGCGTATAATCAATCCCAGTATCTACAAAACCAATTAGTACATTTGCGCCATTGAGATTCAAGTAAGGCTGCTGCTGGACTTGTATGATACCTGAAGATTCTAAACTCGGACGAGCCAAAAGTCCCAAAAGTTTTGGAACACTATTGATGTAGTCGGTACCCATATATTGAATCATTTCTGTATAGTCTTTTATTTTTGCATAGCATATTATGGTGGAACCCTTAACCGTATGACTGGTAATGAGTCCTGGATGATTTAGTATGAGCCGTTCATAATAGGAATCCTTTAGTACATAAAAGTCTACAACATCTGGTGAATATAGGATATCGTCATTCAAGTAAATACACCTCCAGTTTGCTTGCATTTATAGTTCGCGCATATAAAAAAACGTCTGCATTAAATTCAATGTGCCATATCCCCATTGGGGATTTGGGTAGTCCATTACATCTGTACGGTCACAGCCGCGAATCAGATAAGCTCTAATTAAAGGTGTACTAAATCCTAAATCGTTACCTTCTACAATCCCCCATTGGAGCATTAGGGCACATGCACCGGAGGTAATGGCGGTAGCAACACTTGTTCCATCCATAGTGCCATAGCCGGCAGGATAGAAGCCGCCTACCTGATAACCTGGAGCTACTAAATCAGGCATATCCAGAGCTAACCTAACAGGACCCCAGGAAGATTCAGGATAAAGACTGTTACGAATACTGTTGTAAGCACCACAGTGTATACCGCCAGGTGCATTAGCAGGGGATGTAACAGTGTTATAGGGGGTTGATGATAGAAATTGAACACTAGGGGATACAAACCCTGTCAGGGGCAGCCATGCATTAATGCTGCCGTCTAAAACAATGTCGCCATAAATCGTAATAGTCCATATACCTGGAGTGGCATCCAGTATTTTGACAATAGTAACCTGATCCCCACTTCCTTCAAGAGGAAAATAATATGAAATTCTAACTAAGGAACGTTCAAGTACCAGTTGGGTTTCGAAAGAATATCCCGATTTAGCAGGTACACGGCTGACCAGTTCCCTCGTAGGCGAACGGACAGATACGGAAAATCGGTCACTGATTCTATTTGTAATTATGAGGTATATATCGCCAGCATTTTCTCCTACCATTATATCTATGCTTTCATTTTTTCCGTCTTTAGAAAATCTCTGAAAATAATGATGCCTTGCCTGACTTTCATTACCTACAGCCATGCACAAACAGACTCCAGGCAAATTGGAAATATTAAATAGATAATCTTCGATAATTCCATATCCATCATGACTGTCGTAGTTTGAACCCAGTCCAACACATATGACTGCCGGACGGCCAAGTTCCTTTGCTTTCTGTAAAATGTATTCTACGCCCAGCATAAGGCAAGTAGATTCAAAAGCATTTTCCTGTTCCACTGGAACCGCAAACCGATCAAGATAAAAAGGATATGCCTTTTTTAGCTTTACCATGATAATTTCGGAATCAGGTGCTGCCCCTATGAAGTCACCAACAGAGCGTCCTGCTGCGACGGAGGCTAAAAATGTACCATGCCCGGCAGAATCCATGTGCGGAACGATACCAGCAGGGCTATCAGAGGCTAAGGCAGCATTAATTTGTTCATTCGTATATTCTGTACCCAGCGGAAAACCAGCAGGCGGGGTTCCAGGAATACTTAGATCATAAATAAACTTGATTTTACTGGTACCGTCTTCATACTTAAAAACATCTTGTGTATAATCAATTCCAGTATCCACAAAACCAATTAGTACACCTTGCCCGTTTAGATTCAGGTAAGGCTGCTGTTGGACCTGTATGATACCGGCGGCTTCCAGACTTGCTCGGTCTAAAAGTCCCATAACCTTTGGTACAGTATTTATATAGTCAGCACCCATATATTCAATCATCTCAAGATAATCTTTTATTCTTGTATAACATATGATATACATATCTCTAATCGTCACACTGGTAATAATCCCTGGGTGATCCAGAATAAAACGTTCATATGCGGAGCCTTTTCTAATATAAAAGTCTACAATATCGGGAGAATAAAGGATGTCGTTATCCACGAAAATGCACCTCCTGTCTGGTATTATTAACCAAGTTATCATCGCATTGATTTATTATAATTCACGCATATAAAAAAACGACTGCATTAAGTTCAAGGCTCCAAATCCCCACTGCAGATTTGGGTATTCGATGACATCACTACGGGTACAGCCACGAATCAGATAAGCTTTTATTAAAGGAGTGCTAAATCCTAGATTATTACCTTCTACGATTCCCCATTGAAGCATCAACGCGCATGCACCAGCAGTAATAGCGGTGGAGACACTTGTGCCGTCCATAGTGCCATAGCCAGTAGGATAGAAGCCCCCTACCTGATAGCCAGGTGCAACTAAATCTGGCACTTCTTCAGATAATCTGGTAGGTCCCCAGGAAGATCTGGGGTACAAACTATTTCGAAGGCTGTTGTAAGCACCACAGCGTATAGAACCTAGGCCATTGGCAGGATATGTAATGGTGGTATAAGGGTTTGATGATAAAAATTCAACAGTGGGTGAAACAAAACCTGTCAGTGGCAGCCAGGCGTTAACACTGCCATTAAGGAGGATATCCGCATAAACAGTAATGGTCCAAACACCTGCAGTAGCCTCTAGTATTCTGACTATAGTCACCTGATCCCCACTTCCTTCAATTGGATAGTAATATGAAATGGTGACTTCAGAACGCTCAAGCACAAGACGGGTTGTGAAAGTGCGTCCCGCTTTGGCGGGAACACGGCCTATCAGCTCTCCTGTAGGTGAACGTACGGATACTGAGGTTCGATCACTGACTCTATTGGTGATAATAATGAATATGTCCCCAGCATCTTCACCCACTTTAATATCTATGTTTTCAGGTGCTCCCTCTGAAGAGAACTGTTGAGAGTAATGATGCCTTGCCTGGCTCTCATTACCGACTGACACACATATACAAATTCCAGCTATGTTAGAGATATTATATATATATTCTTCAAGCATTCCATATCCATCATGGCTGTCATAGTTGGAGCCCAGTCCAATGCATATAACGACAGGACGGTCAAGTTCTTTCGCTCTTTGGAGAATGTATTGAATACCAAGCATAACTGAAGTTGATTCAAAGGCATTTTCCTGTTCCGCTGGAACAAGAAACCGATCAAGATAAAAAGGATATGCCTTTTTTAGCTTTACCATGATTATTTCTGAATCGGGTGCAGCCCCTATAAAATCATCAACCGGGCGTCCTGCAGCTATAGAAGCCAGAAATGTCCCATGACCAGATACATCCCTGTGAGGGACCATATCATAAGGCGTTTCAGAGGCTAAGGCAGCATTAATTTGTTCGTTTGTATATTCTGTTCCTAGTGGAAAACCAGCAGGCGGGGTTCCAGGGATACTTAGATCATAGATATACTTGATTTTACTGGTACCGTCTTCATACTTAAAAACATCTTGAGTATAATCAATACCTGTGTCCACAAAGCCAATCAGTACCCCTTGCCCGTTTAGATTCAGGTACGGCTGTTGCTGGACTTGGATAATACCAGCAGCCTCCAAACTTTCCCGATCTGTCAATCCAACAACATTTGAAACACTATTTATATAATCTGTACCCATATATTCAATTACTTCTGTAAAGTCATTTTGCTTCATGTAACATATAATATATGTACCAAAAACTGTGTGAGTAGCAAGAAGGCCTGGATGATTTAGTATAAAATTTTCATAATAGGAATCTTTCCTTATGGTAAAGTCTACGATGTCTGGGGAATATAGTATATCTTCATTCACAAAAATGCACCTCCAGTTTGAATATATGAGTCAACAGGCTTATAATTCACGCATATAAAAAAAAGTCTGTAATAAGTTCAAGGTCCCAAATCCCCATTGTGAATTTGGGTATTCCATTACATCGGTACGATCACATCCTCGAATCAGATAGGCCCTAAGTAAAGGTGTGCAAAATGCCAAATCGTTTCCCTCTACGATGCCCCATTGAAGCATTAAAGCACATGCACCAGAGGTAATGGCAGTGGCAGCACTAGTGCCGTTCATCGTACCATAACCTGTAGGGTAAAAACCGCCAACCTGATAACCCGGAGCTACTAAATCTGGCAAGTCGATAGCTAATCTGGTTGCACCCCAGGAAGACTCCGGATAGAGACTGTTGCGGATACTGTTGTAAGCACCGCAGCGTATACAGCCAGGAGCATTGGCAGGTGACGTAATGGTGTTATAGGGGGTAGCTGACAAAAATTCAACGTTAGGTGAAACAAAACCGGTTAATGGCAGCCAGGCGTTTACACTGCCGTCTATAATGATGTCACCATAAACAGTAATAGTCCATATTCCTGGAGTCACATCTACTATTTTAACTAAGGTTACCTGATCCCCGCTTCCCTCGATGGGATAGTAATAGGATACAGTGACTTTCGAACGATCAAGCACAAGCTGGGTGGTAAAAGTAAATCCTGATTTGGCAGGAACCCGGCTTACCAGTTCGCCTGTGGGTGATCGGACTGACACGGAAATCCGATCACTAATTAGATTTGTAATAACAATAAATATGTCGCCAGCATTTTCTCCCACTTTTATATCCATGTTTTGAGGACTGCCTTCTTTAGAAAATTGCTGATAATAATGGTGCCTTGCCTGGCTTTCATTCCCTACGGAGATGCATACGCAGACCCCGGAAATATTAGAAACATTAAATAGATATTCTTCAAGAATTCCTGAGCCATCGTGGCTGTCATAATTAGTCCCAAGTCCAATGCATATAACGACAGGACGGTCAAGTTCCTTTGCCTTCTGTAAAATGTATTGTATACCAAGCATAAGCGCAGATGATTCAAATGCATTTTCCTGATCCACTGGCACAGAATACATATTTAGGTAATAAGGGTATGCCTTTTTTAGCTTTACCATAATTATCTCTGAATCAGGAGCAGCACCTATAAAGCCACTGATAGGGAGCCCTGCTGCCACAGAGGCTACGAAGGTGCCGTGACCGGACACATCCCTATGAGGAACCATATCATAAGGGACACCAGAAGCCAGGGCAGCATTAATTTGTTCGTTTGTATATTCTGAACCTAAGGGAAAACCAGCAGGTGGAGTTCCAGGGATGCTTTGATCGTATATATATTTAATTTTACTGGCACCATCTTCATATTTGAAAACACCTTGAGTGTAATCAATACCAGTATCTACAAAACCAATGAGCACATTTTTCCCTTTAAGGTTCAAATAAGGCTGTTGCTGAACTTGTGTGATACCGGCGGATTCTAAACTTGGATAATCCGAAAGGCCCATTATCGTAGGTACACAATTTATATAGTCAGTACCTGTATACTGCATCATTTCTTCGTAATCCTTTATTTTTGTATAGCATATTTTAAACATACTTATATTATGAACAGCAATCAGACCTGGATGATCTAATATAAATGAATCATAATAGGAACCTTCCCTTATCATAAAGTCTACAACGTCGGGTGAGTATAAGGTATCATCATTCACGAAAATCCACCTCCTGTTTCATTATAATTGACGCATATAGAGAAAGGATTGCAATAAGTTCAGAGTGCCATATCCCCACTGTGGATTTGGGTATGAAATCACATCATTTCGCCTACACCCACGAATTAGATAAGCTCGGATTAAAGGGGTACTAAATCCTAAATCGTTTCCTTCTACAATTCCCCATTGAAGCATCAATGCGCATGCACCAGCAGTAATAGCAGTGGCAACACTTGTGCCATCCATAGTGCCATAACCAGTGGGATAGAATCCACCTACCTGATAACCTGGAGCCACTAAATCAGGAACATTAGCTTCTACTCTGGTGGGCCCCCAGGAAGATTTGGGGTAGAGGCTGTCACGAAGGCTGTTATAAGCACCGCAGCGTATGGCTCCGAAAGCAGTGGCAGGGGAGGTAACGGTGTTATAAGGATTAGGGGATAAAAATTCAACAGTAGGTGATACAAAACCCGTAAGTGGCAGCCATGCGTGGATTCTGCCGTCTATAATGATGTCACCATAAACAGTAACGGTCCAAACACCTGCACTAGCATTTCGTATTCTAACGATAGTCACCTGATCCCCACTGCCTTCAAGTGGATAGAAATAGGTAATGCGTATTTCAGAAGGCTCCAGTACAAGCTGGGTTGTAAATGTGCTTCCTGATTTGGCAGGAACACGGTTTACCAGTTCACCTGTGGGTGAACGCACTGATGCAGAAATCCGGTCACAAATTCTATTGGTAATCATAATAAACAGATTACTGCCACTTTCCCCCACTTTTATGTCTATGTTCTGGGGCGCTCCTTCTTCAGAAAACTGCTGAAAAAAGTGGTGTTTTGCCTGACTTTCATTACCCACAGAGATACAGGTACAGACTCCAGGGATGTTACAGGTATAATATAAATATTCCTCAAGAGCGCCAAAACCATCATGACTGTCATAATTTGATCCAAGTCCAATACATATGACTACTGGACGTTTAAGTTCTTTAGATTTTTTTAAAATATATTGAATTCCAAGCATTACAGAAGAAGATTCAAAAGCATTTTCCTGCTCCACTGGAACAAGATATCGATCCAAATAAAAAGGATATGCTTTTTTTAATTTCACCATGATTATTTCAGAATCGGGTGCGGCACCTATAAAATCACCAACAGAACGTCCTGCTGCCACAGAAGCTAAAAAAGTACCGTGACCTGATGCATCTCTATGAGGGAGAACCTCATAAGGAGTATCAGAAGTCAGAGCCGCGTTAATTTGTTCATTTGTATATTCTGTACCCAGAGGAAAACCAGCAGGTGGAGTTCCGGGTATACTCTGGTCATATATGTATTTGATTTTACTGGTACCGTCCTCATATTTAAAAACCTCTTGTGTATAGTCGATACCAGTATCCACAAAGGCCATTAAGACATTTCCACCATTGAGATTCAGGTAAGGCTGCTGCTGAATGGGAATGATGCCAGCAGCTTCCAAGCTTTCCTGGTCTGTCAATCCAAGAATGTTTGAAACATTATTGATATAGTCTGAGCCCATATATTCAATCATTTCTGTCAAATTCGCTATCCTTACATAGCAGAGGATATAGGTATCTGCAATAGTCTGAGTAGTAATTAATCCTGGATGTTCCAGTATAAAACGTTCATAATAGGAACCTTTTCGTATGGTAAAGTCAACAACATCTGGTGAATATAGAATATCGCCATTCACGAAAATGCACCTCCAGTTTGGGTATATAAAAGCAACAGATTGTTATAATTCGCGCATATAAAAAAAAGTTTGTAGTAAGTTCAAGGTTCCAAATCCCCATTGTGGACTAGGATAGTCCATTACATCAGTACGGCGGCAGCCTCGAATCAAATAAGCTCTGATTAAAGGTGAGCTAAAGCCTAAATCATTACCTTCCACAATCCCCCATTGAAGCATTAATGCACAGGCACCAGAGGTAATGGCAGTAGCTGCACTTGTACCGTCCATAAAGCCATAGCCAGTGGGATAGAAGCCGCCTATCTGGTAACCAGGAGCTACAAAATCAGGTAAATCTAGAGGTAATCTGGTAGCACCCCAGGAGGAATTAGGATAGAGGCTGTTACGAATACTATTGTAAGCACCACAGCTTATACCTCCAGGAGCATTGCCAGGGGATGTAATGGTGTTATAGGGAGTTGATGATAAAAATTCAACAGTAGGTGAAACGAAACCTGTTAGGGGTAACCAGGCATTAATGCTGCCTTCTAAAACGATGTCACCATAAACAGTAATCGTCCAGATACCTGGAGTAGCGTCTAGTATTCTTACTATAGTAAGCTGGTCCCCGCTGCCTCCAATGGGATAGTAATATGAGATGTTAACTTTAGAACGCTCAAGCACAAGCTGTGTTGTAAAAGTATAGCCCGATTTGGCAGGAACACGGCTCACCAGTTCACCTGTAGGAGAACGTACAGATACTGAAACTATATCACTTATTGTATTTGTAACAACAACAAATATGTCCCCAGCTCTTTCGCCAACCTTTATGTCGATGTTTTCAGGTTTCCCATCCGTAGATAATTGTTGAAAGTAATGATGTCTTGCCTGGCTTTCGTTCCCAACTGCGAGGCATAGACAGATCCCTGGATTGTTAGAAATATTATATAAATATTCTTCAAGAATTCCATATCCATCATGACTGTCATAATTTGAACCTAGTCCGATGTTTATAACTACTGGACGGTCAAGTTCCTTTGCTTTCTGTAAAATATATTCCACTCCAAGCATAACGGATGTAGAAGAAAAAGCATTTTCCTGTTCCACTGGAACACAGAAACTGTCAAGGTAAAAAGGATAGGATTTCTTTAGCTTCACCATGATGATTTCAGAATCGGGGGCAGCACCTATAAAATTACCAACAGGGCGTCCTGCTGCTACTGAGGCTATGAATGTGCCATGTCCTGCAACATCCAGGTGCGGAACGATTTCATAAGGGGTATCAGATGCAAGAGCCGCGTTAATTTGCTCATTTGTATATTCTGTACCCAGAGGAAAACCAGTAGGCGGATTTCCAGGAATACTCTGATCATATATATATTTAATCTTACTGGTACCGTCTTCATATTGAAAAACTTCCTGCGTATAGTCAATGCCAGTATCCACGAAGCCAATCAGCACATTGCTACCTTTGAGGCTCAGGTAAGGCTGCTGCTGGACCTGTATGATGCCAGCGGACTCCAGACTTGCTCGATCCAGAAGTCCCAGAACGGTTGGGATGCTATTTATATAGTCATTACCCATATAAGCAGTCATTTCTGTGAAATCTTTTATTTTTGCATAACATATTATATATATACCAATAGAGTGACTAGCAATAAGCCCTGGGTGCTGTAGTATAAGTGGTGCGTAATAGGAGCCTTTTCGTATCATAAAATCTACAACATCTGGAGCATATAAGATATCGTCATTCAAGTAAATACACCTCCTGTTTAAATATATTACAAGATTACCTATAGTATTATAATCGGCGCATAAGAATAAATGACTGCATTAAGTTCAAGGCACCATATCCCCATTGCACATTAGGATATGTTATTAAATCACTACGGCTGCAGCCACGAATCAGATATGCCCTAATTATAGGGGTGTTAAATCCCAAATCATTACCTTCCACAATTCCCCATTGAAGCATCAATGCACAGGCCCCGGAGGTAATGGCTGTAGACACACTAGTACCGTCCATAGTGCCATAGCCGGTCGGATAGAAGCCGCCGACCCGGTAGCCGGGAGCTACAAAATCAGGCACATTTGGAGAGTGCCTGGTAGGACCCCAGGAGGAATTGGGATAGAGGCTGTTATTCATGCTATTATAGGCGCCACAGCGAATAGGACCCAGATTGATGGCAGGAGATGTAATCGTGGTATACGGGGAAAACGACAAAAATTCAACCGTAGGAGAAACGAAACCTGTCAGCGGTAACCAGGCATTAATGTTGCCGTCTATAATAATGTCACCATAAACCGTAATGGTCCATACGCCTGGAGTAGCATCTCGTATCCTGACCACAGTAGCTTGATTTCCGCTGCCTCCAACGGGGAAGTAATAGGAAACGCTCACCAGGGAACGCTCAAGCACAAGCTGGGTTGTGAAAGTACGTCCCGCCTTGGCAGGAACGCGGCTTATCAGCTCACCAGTAGGCGAACGTACAGCTACCGAAATTCTGTCAGAATATTTATTTGTAACAATGATGAATATGTCTCCTGCATTTTGCCCTGCTTTAAAGTCTATGTTAATAGGCGCCCCTTTTTGAGCCATCTGTTGAAAAAAGTGGTGTCTGGCCTGGCTTTCGTTCCCAACTGATATACATGTGCACACCCCAGGTATACTACACGTATTGAATAAATAGTCTTCAAGAAGTGACTCTCCATCATGACTATCATAATTTGAGCCAAGCCCGATACATATAACTACTGGACGGTTCAGTTCCTCTGATTTCTGTAAAATATACTCTACGCCTAGCATAACAGACGAGGAGCCATAAGCGTTTTCCTGTTCCAGTGGAACACAATAGGTATTAAGGTAAAAAGGGTATGCTTTTTTGAGTTTTACCATAATGATTTCTGCATCAGGTGCAGCACCTATATAATCATCAACAGGGCGCCCTGCCGCCACAGATGCTAAAAATGTGCCATGACCTTCTGCATCAGTATGAGGGACAATTTCATAGGGGTTTTCAGAAGCCAAAGCAGCGTTAATTTGTTCATTTGTATATTCTGTACCAAGAGGAAATCCAACTGGTGGATTTCCAGGAATACTCTGATCATATATGTATTTAATTTTACTTGTTCCATCCTCATATTGAAAAACCTTCTGGGTATAGTCAATACCAGTATCTACAAAGCCAATCAAAACGTTACTGCCAGTCAGATTCAGGTAAGGCTGCTGCTGGACCTGAATGATGCCTGAGTCCTCTAAACTTGCTTGATCTGTAAGCCCAAAAACATTTGAAAGACTATTTATAAAATCAGCACCCATATAGCTCATCATTTGTGTAAAGTCATTTAGTCGTACGTAGCATATGGTATAGGTATCTGCAACTGTGTGACTAGTGATTAGGCCGGGGTGTTCCAGTATATATGGGGCGTAATAGGCATTTTTTTTTATAGTAAAATCAACAATATCTGGGGAGTATAAAATGTCATCATTCATAAAAAGGTACCTCCAGTTCGGATATATACAAGCATAGGGTCTTTACAATTCACGCATATAAAAAAACGACTGCATTAAGTTTAAGGTGCCAAATCCCCATTGAGGATTTGGATATTCCAATAAATCACTACGGCTGCAGCCACGAATCAGATAAGCTTTAATTAAAGGGGTACAAAACCCAAAATCATTTCCTTCTGTAAATGCCCATTGAAGCAGTAGAGCGCAAGCACCAGAGGTGATGGCGGTGGCAACACTTGTTCCATCCATGGTCCCATAACCAGTAGGATAGAATCCACCTACCTGATAGCCAGGGGCTAATAAATCAGGGGCGCCAGATTCTAATCTGGTAGGTCCCCAGGAGGATTTGGGGTAGAGACTGTTACGGAGGCTGTTGTAAGCGCCGCAGTGTATCAGGCCGTACCCGGCAGAAGGTGATACAATGGTGCTGAAAGGGTTTGATGATAAAAATTCAACAGAAGGCGAAACAAAACCAGTTAATGGCAGCCAGGCATTAATTCTTCCATCTATGATGATATCCCCGTAGGCAGTTATCGTCCAAACCCCGTGAGCAGCGTCCCGGATTTTTATTAAGGTGACCTGATCCCCACTGCCTTCAACTGGAAAATAATATTCAATGGTTAATTGGGAGGGTTCAAGAACGAGCCTGGTTGTAAACGTATATGCCGCTTTGGCGGGTATGCGGCCAATAAGCTCTCCTGCTGGAGAGCGGACAGATACAGAAATTCGGTCGCAAATTCTGTTTGTAATAACAACAAATATATCTCCAGCATTTTCGCCTACCTTTATATCAATATTTTCAGGTGTCCCCTCCTGGGAAAACTGTTGAAAGTAGTGATGTCTTGCCTGGCTTTCGTTACCTACCGCAGCACATACACAAATTCCCGGGATATTAGAAACATTAAATAAATATTCTTCAAGAGGTCCGAAGCCATCATGGCTGTCATAATTTGAGCCAAGCCCAAAACATATAACTACAGGGCGGTTAAGTTCCACAGATTTCTCAATGATATATTCAACCCCAAGCATCGCAGAGGAAGTTTCAAAAGCATTTTCCTGTTCTGCTGGCACTGCAAATCGGTCAAGATAAAAAGGGTATGCTTTTTTGAGTTTTACCATGATTATTTCAGAATCCGGGGCCGCACCTATGAAGTCACCAACAGAACGTCCTGCCGATACAGACGCTAAAAATGTACCATGACCAGAGGTGTCCCTATGTGGTACCATTTCGTAAGGGGTATCGGAGGTTAGGGCGGCATTGATTTGTTCATTTGTATATTCTGTGCCAAGGGGAAAACCAATTGGTGGATTTCCAGGTATACTTTGATCATATATATATTTGATTTTGCTGGTACCATCTTCATATTTAAAGATATCCTGCGTATAATCAATACCAGTATCCACAAAGCCAATCAGTACATCTCTGCCATTAAGGTTTAGGTTAGGCTGCTGTTGAACTTGTATAATTCCAGCAGATTCCAGACTTTCTTGATCTAAAAGCCCTAAAACATTTGGGATACTATTTATATAGTCGGTCCCCATATATTTTCCCATCTCTAAATAGTCCTTTAACTTTGCATAGCATAGTATAAATGTATCCTTTATAGTATGAGTAGTTATAAGGCCGGGGTGTTCTAATATGAAATTATCATAATAAGAATCTTTCCTTATGATAAAGTCTACAATGTCCTGTGAATATAGGATATCGTCACTCACGAAAATGCACCTCCCGCCTGATTGTATTCAACAAGTAAATCCATGGTATTGCATAAGCTTAAAGTGCCATATCCCCATATTGGATTTTGATAGGTAATGTTAGTAGATCTTTCTGCACCTTTCCATAAAAATGCTTTTATCCGTTGTCCGTAAAGAAACGGATCATTACCACGAAGCAGACCCCACTCCATCATTAATGCAGCAGAACCTGTAACAAAAGGCGCAGCAACGCTAGTGCCAGTAAAGACATCATAGCCTCCACCTGTGCGAGTGGTAAGGATATCTACAGCCGGTGCTACTAAATCAGGTTTGATAAAGTCTATATTCCTTATAGTCCCTTGGCCTGTAAAATCAGCGATGCTATTGAGCGTTGAATTATATCCTCCTACTGATATGACATTTTGCGCAGTTGCAGGGAGAGTAATAGTGTTTGTTACAGCTGGTCGCAGAAAGGACGTATTTTGACCCACTTCTTCTAAACTGGGAAGCCACATATCAAATAATCCGTAGGAAATTTCCACGCCACGTACTCTGATGCTCCATAAACCTCCTGATATGGGTTTGCTAACACCTCTAAATAAAATATATATTTCTTGTTCTGGATTATAATGATTAGGCTGACCATATAAAACAGAGACAAGTACGTCGTCTAAAGTGAACCGGGTGACACGCTGTAACGGGGTTATTATGCCTGTAGATCTGCCACTTGGTGAAATAACCTCAAAATACATTGTGTCAACAAAATTTTTCCATATAGTCATGTAAAGCCTCGGAATGTTGTCTGAAATAGAAAACTCAACCGTATCCATAGCCCCTTGGGTCAGTACTTTGCTATAATGATGACCTGAAGAACCTTCGTTTCCTGCAGCAACAGTAATGCTGGATCTCCAGCGCTGCGACACATTGGTTAGATAATTTTCAAAAAGAGAGTTGCCCAAATGAGAGCCGTTACTTGTTCCATAGCTTATATTGATGGAAACTGGCATATTTAGTTGCTGGGCTTTATCTGAAATGTATTTAGCAGCTCTCATAATCTCGGTAGTTCGAGTAAAAGAAGCGCTTCCTTTATGTCCTAATTTCACGACGATTAGGGAAGCATTGGGAGCAACCCCTCTTTCAACGCCATCAGAAGAGTTTCCATTTCCTGCCGCAATTCCAGCTACTGCTGTGCCATGACCCACATAGTCGGTACTAGGGACGTATGTATAAGGGGTATCGCTGTCTAGAGCTTCATCAATTTGTGTTTTGGTAAATTCAGACCCATTTCTAAAGCCTTCAGGTGGAGCCCCGTCTAGAGTCTGATCCCATAAAAATAATATCCGAGTTGTTTCATCTTGATTTTGGAAGTCAGGATGTGTGTAGTCGATGCCAGAGTCGATGATACCAATTAAAATACCATCCCCGGTTAACCCAAAGGAGTTCTGCCTCTGCACTTGGGAAATACAGGAACTCTCTAAATTTTTACGCAGAAAATAAGTAAGATTTTTAGGCAATTCGATGTATTCGATTTGGTCATAACCATAAAGCTGTTCTAAGTTTTTTAATGATATAGTAAAAATGGCATAATTCGTATCCAGTATTTCTACAAAGGCATCAAGCGCAGCTCCGACTGCCAGCACATCTCCACTGTATTTTACGATAACTTCAATAAGGTCCCCTTCACTGGATTCATCTGATTCGAATCGTGTAAGCTGGTCAATTGGAATAAAAGGTGAGCGGATCATAGACATTACCTTCTTTCATAAAGCATATACATATTATATTTGGGAGGGGTGTAAAATATGAGAAATTTCAATTACTTCAAAAATCAGTTAATAGACCAGGGGCAGCTACAGGTCAGCGTAGCTATAGAAGAGCAAGCGATGCCTATAAGTAATGTAAAAATAGAGGTTCTACGAAAATATGATTCTACTATGGTTGAAGAACTATATACGGATTCATCCGGGCAGACTGAAACTGTGGATTTGGGAGCGCCGCCATTGGAATTTTCCTTGAATCCAGAAACAGGGAAGCCTTATAGTGAGTATGATTTAACTGTTAGTGCAGAGGGTTTTGAGACTGTGGATATACAAGGCGTACAAATATTGCCGCAAAGTAAGGCGCTGCAGTCAGTTCGTTTAAAACCATTAGTACAAACAGATTCGGCTACTCAGATTATTCCTATTGAAGAACATACATTGTGGGGAATCTTCCCACCTAAAATACCAGAAGCCGAGGTAAAACCTTTGCCCGATGCGGGTGGTTTTATTGTGCTACCCGCACCTGTTGTTCCGGAATTTGTTGTAGTTCATTTGGGAGTCCCAGAAGATACTTCTGCAGGTAACGTATGGGTGGCTTTTAAAGACTATGTTAAAAATGTGGCAAGTTCTGAAATTTATTCAACATGGCCCAGAGAAACCATAAAAGCTAATGTTTTAGCCATACTATCCTTTGTGCTTAACAGAGTGTATACCGAATGGTATAGAGGTAAAGGATATAATTTTACTATTACAAACTCAACAGCATACGATCAGGCGTTTGTGAATGGGAGAAATGTTTTTCAGGAAATTTCAACCGTTGTTGATGAAATCTTTACAACTTATATCACTAAACCAGAAATCAGGCAGCCACTGTTTACTCAGTTTTGTGACGGAGTAAGGACACAGTGTGAAAGAGGGTTAACCCAATGGGGTTCAAAAGATTTAGGCGATCAGGGATATGATTCCTTAAGTATCCTTAGAAATTATTATGGATATGAAATTTTTCTTCAGCAGGCAGAAAGAGTAGAAGGTGTTCCGATGTCTTTTCCAGGTACAGCTCTTACCATAGGGTCCACCGGACCAGCGGTAAGAACCATACAAGAGCAATTAAATGCCATTTCCAACAATTATCCAGCAATAAGTAAGGTGAAAGTGGATGGCGTGTATGGCCAAAGTACTGCCGATGCGGTAAAGACTTTTCAACAGATTTTTAATATGCCCGTTACAGGTGTTGTTGATTTTGCAACATGGTATCGTATATCAGGTATATATGTGGCTGTTACAAGAATTGCAGAACCAGCATTTAGAAATTTTCATAATATATACGAACCATACAGATATTAAGCAGACATAAAATAAGAAAAAGCAGAAACCAAAATAGGAATATAATTTTAGTTTCTGTTTTTTTGTTGAAATGTGTAATTTATTGGGTTTTATGGGATTGTAATTTATGGTACAATTTACTAAATAGGTATTTTAGTTGATTAAGGGTGAACAGAGGATAAGAATGATTAGAATTTTAGTGGTAGAAGACTCCGAGAAGGATCTGTTACTTTATAAAAATGTTTTAGAGAAAATTGAGGGCGTTCAAGTTTGTTATGCTTTGTCTGGAGAAGGGGCTTTGGAAATTCTAAGGGACAATCACGTTGATATATTCATCTTAGATATAGAGCTGCCAGGAATCAGTGGACTTGAATTGGCAGGCCGGATAAGAAATTTACCGGACTACGCTTTAACATTAATTATGTTTATAACAGGATATGAAAAAAATCAATTAGAAGCTTTTAAACAATTCCATTGCTATGATTACATAATAAAACCCTTTAGCTCAAGAGACTTTCATAAAAAAATTGCTATGCTAATTAAAAACATATCAGTAGAAAAACAGAAAAGATTTAGAATCAGAATGCTGTTGTATCCTGATGTCAATAAAGAAATATTAATACCCATAGATCAAATAGTCTATGCAGAGATTTCCAATAGGCATTGTTACCTGTATACGGAGTTGCAGGAGGAACCTTTTAAGAGCAGTATTATTGTCTTAAAAGAACTCGTCAATGATGTAGATGACCCTTATTTTATACAATGCCATAAATCTTATGCTGTAAACATTAAAAAAATTAAACAAATAGAAAGGCAGAATTATAGACTTTGGACCATTACTTTGCTAAATTCAGAGCATAAATTATATATCAGCAACAAGTATTATGAGTTAATTGATGAAAAGATTGGAACATGGATTACAGAAAAGAAGGGATAGCAAAATGAGTTTTAAGGAAGATATATTTGGGTCATTTGTAGAGATTTTAAACACTGTCATTTTAATGAGTTTATTTAGTCAGCAGTATTTTAAAAGTAAAATTAAACTTTTAACATCTATAGCGATTATGTCAGTAATGATAGGTGTATTAGATTTAATGGATACACCTTCTATTTCAATAGTTGTTTACGTTATAATAATTATAGGCTTGAACATTACGGTTAAACGAAGTATCTTTAATATTTTATTCGAGATGATTTTTGCAACAGCGATTACCATATTAATTGAACATGTTTTGGTAATGTTGTTTTATAAAGTACAGGGGATTGAATCACTGGATTTTATAAATAGATGCATTCAACTTTTTATTACTTTTATAATATGTGTTTTATTGGGTTTAAACCGTAAGCTACAGATAAAAGTTCAATTTTTTTATGAAAAATATCAGGAGGAGTTTTATTTAATTGCAGTAACATTATTTTGCTTTAGTATGATTGAAGTGTTTTTATGGAAAAGTAACAATGAACTTGTATTTCGCCAATCTGCTGTTATTTCGGCCTATACTGCCATATGGTTTTTATTATGTTCATTTTTATTAAAAAAATTAATTGAAAACAGAAGACAGAAAGAAAATATACGGTTACATGAACAGTACATGGAAACCACAGAAAACCTGTTAGATGGCCTCTACAGCGAAAAACATGATTTTAATAAGCATTTGCAGGCTATTCAAAGCTTATGTGAATATGAGGAAGAAAAGCAGGCCGTGAAGGAAATTGAGCTGTATATTGAAGCGTTAAAAGAAAAAGAATTAAACAGAAAAAAGACCACCGTTTCTATCAACACGGGAAACGGGGTGGTAAATGCTTTGCTTTATTCGAAAAGGAAGGAAACTGAAAAACGAGGAATTCAGTTATTTTATATTCCTAGTGGTATCTTTCCGCAGTTCCCTTGTGAGACGTATGAAATAGTTCAAATAATTGGAAACTTATTGGACAATGCTTTTGAATACGTTGATGAGCTAGAAGAAGAACAACGTATCGTCATGCTGTGCATTAGTGAAAAGGAGAATAAAAAACAAATTGAAGTGAGAAATACCTACTTTGTAGAGAAGAGCGGACAAGTAAGTATTTCTCCCAATAAGAATAGTAGTACTAAAGTCGGTGAAAGACGTGGCTATGGGTTACAAAATGTCAAAACTATCACCTTTAAGTACCATGGAAAATTTAATATTTTCCATGAAGAAAATAAATTTATTGTTGAAGTTTTATTTTAGTAATTCTTTTGGACACTCAGGTTCTCCATGAAGATTTACTGATGCAACAGAAATGGCTGAAGTTGCTACTCCAATTAAAAATAATGCACTTGAACTCATCAATACTGTTTTTAGTTTTTTAAACATGTTAAATCATCCTTTCTCTTGTGTAATTTTAAAAATAACAATTCAATAGCGTGTAAAAATAAAGCCCATATACTCATGATGATAATTCCTTGGTTTTTTATAAAAACCAATAAAATTAAAGTAAATATAACGAGATAGAGAAGTGAAAAGTATTTGTTCTGCAGATACTTTTTTCTGCTTATTATAGGCCGCTGCTCGGAAGGAGCTAACGGACAAATGCAGATAATGAAAATACTCAATGCTAAAAGAATATAGTATGTAAGTTCTCCAAACTGCAACGCTGGAAGTATACAAATAGCAGAGATAAAATATCCTAAGCTGAATAAAAAACAAGGAATGTTTTTTTTGAAATGTAGGCCGCCGGTACTGACCCGAATAGGAAGGATTAATAGCATAACAGCTAAAAACGCTTCTAACTGGCCGATTAAGGCGAAAATACAAATCAAAATAAAGGTTTTAATTAACTCATTTTTTAGAACAGCCAACGCATATCTTATTTTAATGATGCCTAGTTCGTCTGTTATATTATTTTCCTGTAATTTTATAATATATGCTTCAGAAATACTTTTCATATGCGCCTACCTTCTTTATATCATTACCCCTTCATGATATGTGCTTTTGACATAATCATAGTTCTTTTTACAAAAAAATCAATAACTTATGTATGAAATGTTGTCTGGAGTGTATGAAATGTGATTTTTGCACATTTCATACGCTCCAGACAACATCTTATACGTAAAAGGTTGAAAAAAAATAGCAAATATGTATGATGATAACGAAAGCTAATATATGAAAAATAAAATTTGTTTTTATATTTAAATGCAAATTGGTAAATGTGGGAAGGGTGAAATGATTTGGTATATTTTTCTCTGTTTTTGTCATTATTTTATTTATTGAGTTGTCCTCTTATGGCCATCATAAATGTCAAGAATTTTGACAATCTGTATGTATTTT
This sequence comes from Aminipila sp., assembly GCF_032051575.1. NCBI lineage: Bacteria > Bacillati > Bacillota > Clostridia > Peptostreptococcales > Anaerovoracaceae > Aminipila > Aminipila sp. Next base: position 31,514 of record NZ_DAMBYD010000002.1, read on the forward strand.
ATCCGGTCATGCAGACAGTGGCATACATATTATATTTGTTAAGAGATATTAAACATGATTACACCCAAAATGAAAACGACAACAATGTTCAATTGCAAGATAGCAAGTTTGACAAATTTTTTTGCATTTTTAATGTGGCATATATTATTTTTTTATTTGTATTATTTAACGCAACTATGAATGTAATCGTTCTTAGTTTTGCCTTATATCCATTGGGACTAAAGGTTACGATTATAGATGCTATATTTATTAAAGATGCTGCCTGTATGGGAGTAACTAAAATAGGGGAAAAATAGAGAAAAAATAGGGGATTAGAAGATAAATGTTTGAAGATATCAGAAACCACAAATTTGTTTTTTTTATGATTCGTTTCATTATATTTTATATGATAATTTGTAATGCTTTTGCAAATGTTTATTATCATTTAAAAGCGGATCAAAAAGTAGAAAAAGTGATTGTTAGAACCCCAGCACAGCAAGAAATCGTCATTACATCAAAAGAAATATTAGAAAAAGTAAATCGACAATTTCATATGCAGGTATTTTTTACATCCGGATTGGGGGACATAACAAAGGGAAAAGAACAAAGCTATCGAATTATATTCTATAACGGTAAGGATAAAGAGATGAAAGGATTTAATTACAGTTCTGAAAATAAAAAAATTTATCCAGGAGAAGTGAATTTACCTAAAAATACAGAACTGGTCATGGATGAAATTGTACGCTCGATTTAAATGTAAAAAAATGTAAGATAAATCGTAAACCCCTTGATTTTTTTTGTAAAAAGTGTTATCATAACCTTTACGTGATTTGTATAGTCTTTAAGACGAGCACATATTAGATGGATTACAGAGCATTAGAAAGTAAAGGTACAAATATGGAAATTGAAATGAAATACGGCATAGGGGATAAAGAAACTGCCGCAAGCATTTGGGATGATGAGTATCTTTTAAGTATTGAAGAGTCGGATACAAGAGAAAAGATATTGATGAAGGCTGCGTATTTTGATACAGAAGACTTTGTTCTTTCAAAGAACGACATTGCACTTCGTGTGCGCATGGAGGGTACTAGAATTGTTGCTACGCTCAAGTGGAAAGGCAAGAATGAAGGTGGACTGCATATAAGGGAAGAAGTGAACGTTCCAGTAGATGATGAAGCGTGTTTTATCATGCCTGATCCACAGATTTTTAAGGAAAGTGAAATTGGTCAGGAAGTGATTGCTTTAATTGGATTTAAAAAGCTTCACAGCATTATGGAAACCAATTTTGTGAGGAGCAGGTTTAGAATTGACAATGGAAGTGGTATCATGGAAGTGTCCTTAGATAATGGAGAGATTATTACAGATAAGGGGACAGATCCTATTTGTGAAATCGAGATCGAATTATTTTCAGGGGAGCAGGGAGCTTTAGAGGCTGTAACAAAGATTATAGCCGAAAAGTATGGACTAGAACCAGAAACAAGGAGTAAATATGCTAGGGGGCTTACACTTTTAGGGTTTGATAGATAATAAAAAGATATAAAAAAAGTTTATATTTTTATGAAAAATGGTAATAAACTAATTAAATGGCTATGCAAAAAGGCCATTTTTTAGTTTATTAATAGTTTTTGGACTGTTAAGATGATTGTTTTAAGTTTTTGTAAGGTATTTTTGCTATATTTCTTTACTTTAAGCCCTTTACGAGGTATAATAATGTGCATTATGTGTAAGGATTCATAATGTACACAAAAAGCAGACAGACTGATTACCCGAGGACTAAAGAGGTATATATAATATATAAGTAGCGGGGTTTAATATTTAGGAGGAAAATAATAGAATGAAATCAACATTTATTTCAAGAGAAAAGAACGATGTAAAGCTTACGATGGAATTTACAGGTGAAGAATTTGATGCCGCTGTTATTGCAGCTTATCAGGAAAACAAAGGCAAGTTTGCTATTGATGGTTTCAGAAAGGGAAAGGCACCAAGAAAGTTAATTGAAACACATTACGGTGAAGACGTTTTCTTTGAAGATGCTATTAATAACCTATTCTCACAGAACTACTTTAAAGCTCTTGACGAACTAAACATCAATGTTATAGACAAACCAAATGCTGACTTCAGTGAAATTAAGAAGGGTGAAGGATTCACAATTACTATTACAGTAACTGCTTACCCTGAATTTGAAGTAAAAGATTACAAGGGCGTTGAAATTGAGAAAGTTGAAAATGCTGTAACTGATGAAGATATAAACAAAGAATTAGAGGCATTACAGAGTAGAAATGCAAGAATGGTTATCGCTGAAAGACCTGCAAAGGAAGGCGATACAGTTCTTATTGATTATTCAGGATTTGTTGGAGAGGAACAGTTTGAAGGTGGTACTGCTGAAAGACAGCCATTAAAGATTGGTTCAAACACATTTATTCCTGGATTTGAAGAACAGTTAGTGGGATGCAGTGCTGGGGATGAAAAGGATGTTCTTGTAACATTCCCTGAAGAATACCATGCAGAAGATCTTGCAGGTAAGGAAGCTGTATTTAAGTGTAAAGTGCATGAAATTAAGGAAGAAGAAAAGCCAGAGCTAAATGATGATTTTGCTAAGGATGTAAGTGAATGTGATACACTGGAAGAATTAAAGAAAGAAACTAGAGAAAAACTTGAAAAGTCAGCTGAAGCTGCTGCTGTTAGCGAAATGAAAAATGCAGTATTAGAAAAGATTTTTAATGCTAATGAAATTGAAGTTCCAGCAGTTATGGTTGAAGATGAAATTGATAATATGATGCAGGAATTTGACCAGCAGTTAAGATATCAGGGACTAGACCTTCAAAAATACTTCCAATATCTTGGAAAAGAAGCGAAGGACTTCAGAGAAGAATTAAGAGAAGATGCTACGAAGAAGACCAAGACTAGAATGTTAATCTCTGCTATCGCTGATGCTGAAAAGATTGAAGTTACTCCAGAAGAACTGGATAAGGAACTTGAATTAATGTCCATCCAGTATAAGCTTGAAGTAGAACAGATTAAGTCAATGCTTGGTGCTGAAAACTTTGCAGCTCTTGAAAAAGATATTAAAATGAGAAAAGCTGTTGACTTTACATTTGACAATGCAGTAATTAAATAAGAATAAAAATTTTATGTGCAGTTGGTTAAAATAGGAATCAGCTGCACATAATATCTAAGTATGAAAAAACAAAGTACAAATAAGAAGGGGGTACAGTGAATATGCCAATGATACCTTATGTCATCGAGAACACTGGAAAAGGTGAACGCTCCTACGACATTTATTCAAGATTATTAAAAGATAGAATTATATTTCTTGGAGAAGCCATTGACGAGCATGTGGCAAGCCTGGTGGTTGCACAGCTATTGTTCTTAGAAGCAGAAGATGCTAAAAAAGATATTTGTATTTATATTAATAGTCCAGGGGGATCTGTTACAGCAGGGATGGCTATATATGACACTATGCAGTATATTAAACCAGATGTATCTACTATATGCATCGGTATGGCAGCAAGTATGGGCGCATTCTTATTATCTTCAGGGACAAAAGGCAAGAGATTTGCCCTTCCAAATGCGGAAGTAATGATTCATCAGCCGTTAGGCGGTGTGAATGGTCAGGCATCAGATATTAAGATTCATGCTGACTGGATATTAAAGACTAGAGAAAAGCTAAATACCATTTTAAGTAACAATACGGGTCAGGATTTAGCAAGAATTGAAAGAGATACAGATAGAGACAATTTCTTAAGCGCAGCAGAAGCCGCAGACTACGGCTTAATTGATAAGGTAATTGAATTTAGACCATAACTAAGGGGGACAATTATGACCAAATATGACGAAAGCAAGCAGCTAAAGTGCTCCTTTTGCGGAAAACCTCAGGACCAGGTAAGAAGATTAATTGCAGGTCCAGGGGTGTATATCTGTGATGAGTGCATAGAGCTTTGTCAGGATATCATAACTGAAGAATTTGCGTCTATGGATAAGGACAAGAAAATAGACGAAGGATTTAAGCTTCTAAAACCTATGGAAATCGCTCAAATTCTATCTGACTATGTTATCGAGCAGAATGATGCAAAAAAAGCGCTGGCAGTTGCCGTATATAATCATTATAAAAGAATTAACGCTTTGAACAAAAAAGATAATGATGGCGTCGAAATCCAAAAAAGTAACATTATTATGATTGGATCAACAGGCTCAGGAAAAACCTTATTGGCTCAGACTTTAGCAAAAATTTTAAATGTTCCTTTTGCTATCGCAGATGCTACAGCTTTAACTGAAGCGGGTTATGTTGGAGAAGACGTTGAAAATATATTATTAAAACTAATTCAAGCCGCAGATTACGACATAGAGAAGGCTCAACGGGGCATAATATATGTTGATGAAATAGACAAAATTGCAAGAAAATCAGATAATCCTTCTATTACTAGAGACGTAAGTGGAGAAGGAGTTCAGCAGGCTCTTTTGAAAATACTTGAGGGTACTGTTGCAAGCGTTCCACCTCAGGGAGGAAGAAAGCATCCCCATCAGGATTTTATACAGTTTGACACAACAAACGTATTGTTTATTTGTGGAGGTGCCTTTGATGGCATGGATAGAGTAATACAAAGACGTATCGGTGAAAAAACTATTGGATTTAATTCTGAAATCAATGATAAAGAGGTTGAGATTAAAGAACTTTTAAAGAAGATTCAGCCTGAAGATTTAATGAAGTACGGATTGATACCTGAATTTATTGGAAGACTTCCAGTTATTGTGACCTTGGAGGAACTTTCCAAGGATGCACTTGTTCGTATTATAACAGAGCCGAAGAATGCTTTATTAAAGCAGTATAAAAAGTTGTTCTCTATGGATGATGTTGAGCTTGAAATTGAAGCTGATGCCATTGAACGCGTTGCTGAAAAGGCTATTGAAAGAAAAACAGGAGCAAGAGGTCTTAGAAGTATACTGGAACGTATTATGACAGACATTATGTATGAAATTCCGTCAAGAAGCGATGTACGTAAGTGCATCATTACAAAGGGCACAATTGATAATGACATAATGCCAACATTGGTGCTTGTAGATTCGAGCAAAGAAGAAAATACAGAATCTGCATCATAACAGAAATAACAGGCGGCAATTATGTCGCCTTATTTTGTTTAAAATGATATGCAGGAGGATAATATATGACTGATCAAAAAAAGAAAGATATTTTAGATAAATTAAAAGATGAATTAGAAAAAGCGCTTGATGAATCAGATCGCTTACTTTCTGATTTTGAAGATTATGAAGGGTTAGAGGAAACGGATAGCGAAAACGATCAAAGTACTGAGGAGCTTGAGGAAGAAAGTGAAGATGGCAGCCGTGTATTACCAATGATTCCCCTCAGAGGACTTTCTGTTTTTCCTAGTATGGTTCTTCATTTTGATATTGGCAGGGAAAAGTCTATAAATGCCTTAGAGAAGGCTATGATTATGAATCAGCAGATTTTTCTGGCAACCCAGAAGGATGAAAATACGGACTTACCTACCATAAATGATTTTTATCATGTAGGTACTATCGCTAAGATTAAGCAGATGTTAAAACTTCCAGGGGATTCAATCAGGGTCTTAGTGGAGGGAGTAAGCAGAGGAGAAATCAAAGATGTTGTTCTTGAAGTACCATACTTTAAATGCAAAGTAATAGCTACCCCTGATGATGAGACAGAAGACATTCCGCCAAAGACTTCTGCATTAATGAGAGCAGCTCTTTCTAGTTTTGAAGCGTATTTGTCTCTTAATACAAAAACTTCAAAGGATGTGTATTCAAGTATTGCATCTATAAATCAGCCAGGAAGATTAGCAGACTTGATAACTTCCCACATTTCTATTAGAGCTGAAGAAAAACAGGAAATATTAGAATGTTACGATATAGATGTAAGACTAGAAAAGGTTAACGGAATCCTGATTAGGGAAATCGAAATTCTGAATATTGAGCAGGACATTAATATAAAGCTTAAAACTGCTATCAATAAACACCAAAAGGAATACTATCTGCGAGAACAGCTTCGTGTCATACAAGAGGAACTTGGACAGACAGAAGATGTAGAAGATGAAGTAGATAATTGGAATAAACAGCTTAAAAAGTTGAAACTTCCTGCTAAAACTGCAGATAAGGTCAGCAAGGAAATTAAAAGGTTTAGTAAATTACCGCCTTCGTCTTCAGAGAGTGGCATTATTAGAACCTATGTGGAAACTATTTTAGCATTACCATGGAACAAGTCTGCCAAATCAAATATTGATTTGAAAAAAGCGCAAAAGATTTTAAATGCAGATCATTACGGACTTGAAAAAGTTAAGGAAAGAGTTCTGGAATATTTAGCTGTAATACAGCTGTCAAATAGTATTAAAGGCCCTATACTTTGCTTGGTTGGACCTCCAGGAGTTGGGAAGACTTCTATAGCAAAATCAGTTGCAAGGGCTATTAATAGAGACTTTGTAAGAATGTCATTAGGCGGCGTTCGTGATGAGGCCGAAATTAGAGGACACAGAAGAACTTATATTGGTGCCATTCCAGGTCGAGTAATATCAAGCATAAAGGATGCAGGTACAAATAATCCGGTATTCTTATTTGATGAAGTAGATAAGATCGGTGCAGATTTTAAGGGTGACCCAGCTTCGGCGTTACTAGAAGTTCTTGATCCTGAACAGAATAAAGACTTTATGGATCATTATTTGGAAATTCCATTTGATCTTTCCAAGGTGATGTTTATAACTACTGCTAATACCATTGACACTATTCCAAGGCCACTATTGGACAGAATGGAAGTTATTCATGTTTCAGGGTATACAGAAGAAGAGAAAGTAAATATTTCTGAAAATTATTTAATTCCGAAGAAGATTAAGGAGCATGGATTGAAGCCGGCAGATATAAGTATCTCAGAGACTACTGTTCGTGATTTAATAAATTACTACACTAGAGAATCTGGTGTAAGAAATCTTGAGAGGGAAATTGCTAACCTTTGCAGAAAGGTTGCAAGAAAAATAGTCACAAACAAGGAAAGAAACTACAGGATAACTCCTAAAAACTTAGAAAGCTATTTAGGTAAAAAGAAATACAGGTACGACATTATTCAAGGTGAAAATGAGATTGGTGTGACAACAGGTCTGGCTTGGACCATTGTAGGTGGAGATACTTTATTTATTGAAACTACATGCGTTCCTGGTACAGGAAAACTTGTTTTAACAGGTCAGCTTGGAGAAGTAATGCAGGAATCTGCTAAGGCTGGAATTAGTTATATCCGGTCTATAGCAAATAAGCTTGGTATAGCTGAAGATTTCTATAAGAGTCAGGATTTGCATATTCATATACCAGAGGGCGCTACTCCAAAGGATGGTCCTTCTGCCGGTGTGACTATGTGCACAGCTATTATTTCAACACTAACCAGCACGCCTGTTAGAAAGGATGTTGCTATGACTGGTGAAATAACACTGAGAGGAAAAGTTTTACCTGTAGGCGGCATTAGGGAAAAAGTTCTTGCGGCTCACAGAGCAGGGATTACCAAGATCCTTTTACCTACAGATAATGAAAGAGATATTGACGATATACCTGCAAATATAAGAAAGAAACTAGAATTTGTATTAATTAGAACAGTAGATGATGCTCTTGAACATGCACTTGTTAAGTAAATAATAATCAAGTACATTGAAAGAATTAAGGAAAAGTGATATGATTATAAAGAAGGCAGATATTGAGACTGTTGCAGTAAAGCCTAGCCAATATCCCGAGGCAAATGTGCCAGAGATTGCTTTTGCGGGGCGGTCAAATGTTGGAAAATCCTCGCTTTTGAATCTTTTAACCAATAGAAGAAACCTTGCTAGAACGAGTGGAAATCCTGGAAAAACAAGAACAATCAATTTCTATAGAATCAATGATGAGTTTAGAATCGTTGATTTGCCCGGTTATGGATATGCGAAGATTTCAAGGTCACAGTCTGAGGGCTGGGGTGAAATGATAGAGATGTATCTTGAAGGAAGGCCAACGCTTTTAAAGGTTATACAGCTGGTTGATATCAGACATGCTCCGTCAGTACAAGATGTTCAAATGTATGAATATTTAAGGCACTTTGGATTAGATGGCATTGTTGTTGCAACTAAGGCTGATAAGGTATCTACAAACGAAAAGCAAAAATGTATAAGTGTTATAAAAAAGACATTGGGGTTATCTGCAGAGGATAAGGTTATACCTGTTTCAACTTTGAAAAAGACTGGTTATGACATGCTGCTTGATGAGCTTGAACAACTGATAGAAGCCTCTGCAAGTGTAACTGAATAGTGGTAAAACCAGAGGAGAGAACTTAGATGTATCAATTTATTGGTTTCAATGTTATCTTCAAAAGAATTAAAGCAATAAAGTTTATGATGAAGGATAAATCTGTACCTTTAAGAAAGAAACTCTTGATTGTTTTGGGTATAATTTATTTAGTCTCTCCCATAGACTTAATTCCTCCTGTGCTTTTTCCTATAGCATGGATGGATGATTTAGTAGTCTGGATTTGGATTTTATGGCACTTAAAGGATGTATTAGACAAATACTGGGTAGGAGAAAAGACAGAGGACCTGTCAAAGAAATATAAAGACAAAAATATAATAGATGACGCAACTTATGAAGTTAATGTGCATGATAACAAGGAGTCAGATTGATGGAAAATAATTATCAGGATAAAATAGGAACTGTAATGATTACGCAGGAGCAGATTTTAAAAAGGGCTGAGGAAATAGGAACTCAGATTTCAGAGGAATTTGCAGGCCAGGAAGTTCTTGTTGTAGGAATTTTAAAGGGTGCAGTTCTTTGGATGGCAGATATTGTGAAGAATATTAAATTGGATTGTGCGATTGATTTTATGGCATGCTCAAGTTATGGAGCATCAACTAAAACCTCTGGAGTAGTTCGGATTTTAAAAGATTTAGATACATCCATTGAAGGACGAAATGTAATTATTGTTGAAGATATTGTAGATTCAGGTATTACATTAAAATACCTAAAGCAAAATCTTGAAGGCAGAAATCCAAAATGCATTAAGATTTGTTCGCTTTTAGATAAGCCTTGTGGCAGACGCATTGAATTAGAAGCTGATTATATAGGATTTACAGTAGAGGATAAATTTATTATTGGTTATGGTCTTGACTATGACCAGAAATATAGAAACTTACCATATATAAGTTTTTTAGAAAGCTAGAAATATCTTTTGATTAGTTTTATGCCTTTCTAAACATTTGTTTGGATAAGGCATTTTATTATTATACATAAAGGAGAACACAAAAATGAGCTATGAAGTAAAAATTGGTTTATCAAACAAACACCTGCACTTAAAAGATGCAGATATTGAGACACTATTCGGAGCAGGACATAAACTTACTCCCACTAAGGATCTTGTACAGCCAGGACAGTTTGCTTGTGAAGAAAAAGTGGATATCGTAGGACCTAAGGGGACTTTAAAAGGTATTAGAGTTCTTGGACCTGCTAGACCTGAAACTCAGATAGAACTTGCTATGACTGATGCAAGAACTATCGGAATTAAAGCACCTGTAAGAGAATCTGGTAAGCTTGAAGGAACACCTGGATGTAAGCTAATTGGACCTTGTGGGGAAGTAGAACTTGATCATGGTGTAATGGTTGCCCTTAGACACGTTCATCTTTCACCAGCACAGGCTGCTGAAGCAGGCGTTAAGGATAAAGACATCGTAAGCATAAAACTTGAAGGTGAAAGAGGACTTGTATTTGACAATGTTCTAGTTCGTTCAGGAGATGCTCACGAAAGAGAAGTACATCTTGATACTGACGAAGGAAATGCAGCAGGCTGCGGTCCTGATTCAGTCTGTACAATTATAAAATAGTTTTTCACAATATAACTAAAAATTAGAGGCAAGCTGGAAATGATATCTTTTTTTGGTATCAGACAAGAGCTTGCTTTTTTTATTTTAGTCAATAAACGTCGAAAAATCATTGAAGGTATCAGATATTTTGTTATGATACACACTAGCAAATGGGTAATAGATAGTAGTACAATAATATGCAGTAATCTTGATAAAGTTATAGATTAAAAATGCACAATATATTTACCAATTAATTAAGACTCTATGAGATATATAAGTTTTATAATCATTTCATTTAGAGTCTTATTTTTAGTTTTTGTTATCTTAAAAAAATTAGTTACATATTTTAGCATTTATTTCGCACAATTATATATAGGGTCGATAAAAGGAATAAATTCCCGGATTAAAATTTGTAAAAATTCAGATATAATAGTAAAAGTCACAAAAAATGTAACGAAAATCTGAGAAAAGAGCAGTTTGTGACCGAAGAGCTAAGAAATATAAAAAAATTATTTAAATAAGTAAAAATGTGACCGGTTTGTGACTATCAGATGTAATAATGCACATGTAGGATAAATATGTAATAATCCATTAATAAAAGGGGAAAAATATGGGAGAATTAGAAACAATAACGACATTTCTACCTAATTATTTAGTCTGCATAGACAAGTGCATAGAGGGGGCGTTAGTAGGACGAATATATTCTGGCTACAACAAAGTTAATTCTATTAGGTTTAGAGACATACATCAAATGTTAATAATGATAGAAGAAATAATGGATGCTGTACAATGCCCAGGTGCAAGTACTAATATAAGGGGATTTAGAAATGAAGACAAAATCGTTGCTCTCAATAGAACCGAAATAAGGGAGGCAAAAAAAGCAATGAGAAAATTTGATACTGGTAGTGAAAGCGGTGAAAAGGCTACTTTCATATTGCAAATAAAATTCAGACAAAATGCCAGTTGGCAGGGTACAGTCCAATGGGTAGAAAAGAAGCAAAAACTTAATTTTAGAAGTGCATTGGAGCTAATCAAAATCATAGACAGTGCATGCGAACAAGGATATGAAGCTAACGTAATTGGGCTAGAACAAAATATTATTTAAGAAGGGAGTTTTATGGAATGCGAAGAAAACGAATGGGAGCAGCATTAGTTGCTTTAGTAGTTGCAGTTGGCATACCTTCAAGTGCATTTGCGGCGGATATAGCTGATAATGCAGTTGCAACTGGTGCGGTAGAGTCAGTAACAACGAACAACGAAATAATTAGTACAGTTCAAAGTAATGAAAATGCAGAGCAGAACAAGGTTACGGTAAAAGACGAAAGTGGGAATTTACCGGAAACAGACAAAGATGTAGTTGAAAAGCCTGCACTAGAACCAAAAGCAGAGGGACCAGTAGCGCAAGAGCCTGTGCCTGAGAAGCCAACAGCTGAGGAACCAGTTGTTGTGGTTGAAGGGCCAGTGGTTACAGAGCCCGCTGTTGTGGTTGAAGAGCCAGTGACTACAGAACCGGCTGTTGTGGTTGAAGAGCCAGTGGCTACAGAACCGGCTGTTGTGGTTGAAGAGCCAGTGGCTACAGAACCGGCTATTGTAGTAGAGGAGGCAGTGGTTACAGAGCCTGCTATTGTAGTTGAGCCAGCAACACTGACTGTAACCCATATTCTAAAACTGGATGATGGCCAGTTAGAGCACACTGATATCATTAATGGGATAGCAATGGGTTCTGATTATGATATTTCAGCTCTAGTAAATGAAACAGAAGAAGTTAAATGTATTTCTGACATTAGAACTGTCAAGGTTGATGATTTAAATAAAACTGTAGTTTTGGAATATCAAATCGTTAAGAAAGAACGTGCTACGGAAGATACTGAAGGTGGTTCCTTGAATGATTAATGCGATTAAGTGATGGAGGTTAATGTATGAAAATAAAACAAAGGTTAGCACTATTACTAGTAATAGTAATGTGTATGACGCTTATTCCCCCAGTAGCTTTCGCAGATACTAAGATTAGTCCGGAATTATTGAAAACAGCTCAATGGATTGATGCTAAAGAAGGCACTGCAAAGATTACTTTACAGACAAAAGGGTCTCCTATAGAAGTAAATAATCCAGGAGCAGATGTAGTAGTTGTTATGGACTATTCTGGTAGTATGGGTTATGACTCAGGAGTTACGAAGCAGTGCGGAAGCACAAGTTTTACGAAGCATAAGCCATGGTTCGAGCATTCTTATTATGAATGTGATGCTTGTGGTGAAAGGTATTATGATGATAAGCCTAGCACTTGTACCCATATGGTAAATGTTAACAGATGGACCCTTGCAAAAGAAGCCTTAGGAGTATCATTAAATACTATTATCCCTAATGCTGATAGTAATAATAAGGTTGCATTTGTTGCATTTGATAGTGATGTGAGAAAAGGATATACCGTAGACGCTACTAGTAATAAAAATCAAATATTGAATTTAGTAGACGGCTTGGAAACACCGGAACCGTCAAATATGTGGGATCCAATACAAAAAGGTACAAATTATACTGCAGCTTTAAAAAAAGCAAATCAGTATATAGATAGCCTACAGGCAAGCAGTGGTGACTCAAAACCTGTCTATGTGATTTTCTTGTCCGATGGCAAGCCAGACAGTGGTTTAGAAGGAGAGTCGTATAAACAGATTATAAAAGATAAAGCGAATGTTTATACAATTGGTTTGTCTTTAGACAACGGAGCAAGTAATGTTCTGAAAAAGTATGCCTCTAGCCCAACTTCTAAATATCACAATAATGTAACAAATCCAAGTGATTTATCTGATACATTTAGTGATATAGCTAAGACAATTACTTCGCAAGTAACGGTTAAAGATGTTATTAACCAAGAATTTTTTGATGTTGTCGAAGTGAAAAAACCAACAAGCGGAGCGGCGTCATTAGCTTCAGATGGGAAAACTGTGACATGGACGTTAAATAACTTTAGCCCTGAAGGGGATACTCTTGACATTATTGTCCGATTAAATAAGGAGTATATTGATAAGTATCAGCAATTTGTAACAAATGAAAGTGCGGGAGCAAGTTATATAGCGGAAGATGGTGCTGTAAGGACTGTAGACGTCAGCAATATAAATCCAAGTAATGAAAAACCAATAATCGAGAGAACAAAGACTCAGTATGCAGTTAAGTTCTATAATGAAGATGGAAAAACACAACTTGGGGAGACTCAGAATGTAGACGAGGGAGCAGCAGCGACAAAACCAGGAAATCCAATGAAACTGGAAACAGCTAGTGAAATCTATACTTTTGCAGGCTGGGTGCCAGTAGATGAACACGCAGGCTATACAATAGACAATATAGGCAGCGTGACGCAGCCAATGAGTTTTAAGGCAACATTTACAGCACATGAAAAGGATAAATTTACCATAATATATAATGCAGGAGCTGGAACGGGAACAATGAAACCGGACACAGCTTATGTAGGAAGTGAACTAACAGTAAAGGGCAATGAGTTTACGGCTCCTATAAACTGCATATTTGATGGTTGGAAAGACGCCAGTGGTCGTAATGTGGCAAGCGGAAGTACCCTTACGGAAAACACAGTGTTGACTGCGCAGTGGAGAACTCTTGAGGATGTACCCGGTGTAAAAGCAGAAGGCTATGAAGGAATCTATAATGGAACAGCTCATGGGATAAAAGTAGATGCACCATCAGGAGCAAAGATTGAATACAGTGTAAATGGAACTGACTGGACAGAGGCTAACCCAACGTATACAAATGCAATGGATAGTAAAACAGTACAGTACCGAGTTTCAATGAAAGGT
>NZ_DAMBYD010000002.1:45225-118979 GCF_032051575.1 Aminipila sp.
GTATACAAATGCAATGGATAGTAAAACAGTACAGTACCGAGTTTCAATGAAAGGTTATAAGACTGTTGAAGGGTCTGCTGATGTTAAGATAGCAAAGCAACCTATAACAGTAGAATCAGGAAGCTTGGAAAGAGTATATGATGGAAAACCATTAACTGCATCAACAGCAGTAGTAAAAGGATTGGCTGCAGTAGATGAAGGAAAGATAACAGCTACAGCAAAAGGTACAATTACAGATGCTGGAAGCATATCAAATGTGGCGGTAGTAAATGGTGATGCAGATTTGCTTAATAACTATACTGTTTTTGAAAAGTTTGGAACATTAACAGTAACAGCAAGACCAGTTACACTGGCAGCGAAGAGTGCAACTCTGGACTGGACAGGAGAAAAGCTGAATGTAGAAGCACCTGGATATGATATCACAGGTGGAACATTAGCAGAAGGCCAGACAATCACCAGCGTAACAGTAAGTGAAGGTCAGACCGATCCAGGAGAATATACAACAACAGTGTCCAATGCACAAATCGGAACATTCACAGGAAACTACGATATCAAGTATGCTGAAGGCAAACTTGTGATTAAGCAGCTAGATATGAGTAGTAAGGTGAAAGCAGAAGGTTACGAAGGTGTTTATGATGGAACAGCGCATGGAATAAAAGTAGATGCACCATCAGGAGCAAAGATTGAATACAGTGTAGAAAACTCCCTAACAAATGTAGGAGAATTAACAGTAGGCTACACAGTAAGCAAACCGGGATATGCCAACGTGACAGGAAGCAAGACCATAAAGCTTACAGCAAGACCAGTTACACTGGCAGCGAAGAGTGCAACTCTGGACTGGACAGGAGAAAAGCTGAATGTAGAAGCACCTGGATATGATATCACAGGTGGAACATTAGCAGAAGGCCAGACAATCACCAGCGTAACAGTAAGTGAAGGTCAGACCGATCCAGGAGAATATACAACAACAGTGTCCAATGCACAAATCGGAACATTCACAGGAAACTACGATATCAAGTATGCTGAAGGCAAACTTGTGATTAAGCAGCTAGATATGAGTAGTGAAGTGAAAGCAGAAGGTTACGAAGGCATTTATGATGGAGAAATCCATGGTATTAAGCTAGATTTACCACAAGGTGCTGAGCCAATATTTATCGATGGCAATGATAATGCGTTCAGAAATGTGGGTAAACATGTTGTAGAATATACTGTGAAGAAGTTTGGATACAATGATGTAACAGGAAGTGCTATTGTAAATATTACAGCAAGACCAATTACTTTAATAGCTGGCAGCACAAGTAAAACTTACGATGGTACTGCATTAACTACAACAAGTTATGCTATTTCAGCAGGAGCAATCGTAACAGGACAGAGCATTGCAGTAACGGTTACTGGAGGTCAAATTCAAGTTGGCTCAACAGCAAGTGCAATCTCTGCAGTAGTGATGAAAGATTCTGAAGGTAATGATGTTACTTTCAACTATGAAATTACAAAGCTGACGGGTGTATTAACTGTAAATAGCAGCGGTGGATCAGGCGGCAGCCACCATCATAATAACAACAACAATAATAATAATACAACAACCATCAATGATGAAGCTGTTCCACTAGCTGGAACTATGGAACTTAACAAAACGGATCACTTCAATTATGTTAAGGGATATCAGGATGGAAATGTTAAGCCGCTAAATAATATTACAAGAGAAGAAGTAGCAACCATCTTCTACAGATTGCTTACAGAGCCTTCAAGGGCAATGTATTTCTCACAAAATGAGAATTTCAGTGATATTGCAAGTAACAGATGGTCATTAAATTCTATTGCTACTCTTGCAAACGGAAAAGTTTTAACAGGTTATGAAAATGGAACATTTGGAGCAACGAGACCAATTACAAGGGCAGAATTTGCTGCAATTGCTTCCAGATTCGATTCCCTTGAACAAACTACTGACAATCAGTTTAGCGATGTTTCAAATCACTGGGCGAAATCTTATATTAATTCTGCAGCTAAGAAGGGCTGGATTAATGGATATGAAGATGGAACCTTTAAGCCAGATCAGTATATTACAAGAGCAGAAGCCATGACTCTTATAAACAAAGTTCTTGAAAGAAGAGTAGATGCAGCTGGATTAATGAATGGCTACAAAGTATTCCCTGATAATAAGGAAAATGCTTGGTACTATTATCAGGTAATTGAAGCTACAAATAATCATAAGTATGCTGATAGAAAAAACATGAGTGATATGGAAAAATGGACGGAAATTTTAAGCGATAAAACTTGGAATGAGTAGTTAGCAAAAGTATCCAAATTAATTGTGTTTTAATAAACATTGTTATATAATGAAATCGTATAAATATTTAATATTTATACGATTTTGTTTTCTACAAGTAAAGGAAATGAAGGTATAGAGTTTAGTGATGGAAAAGACAACACAAAGTGATAAGCAACTTAAAATTTATATGTTGGGTAGATTTGCGCTTGAGTATGATGGTAAAATTATGATTGAGAACCAGGGAAAGATTCATAAGGTCTGGACCTTACTTGGATATCTGCTTGCCAATCATGATAGAAAACTTGGAGCACAGGAACTTCCTGAGATTTTGTGTGGTGATGACAGAAGCAGTGAACCGGTAAAGGCTGTAAAGAATTTAGTATATAGATTAAGGTGTGTACTTGCAGAAAGTGGACTGCCTAAAGAAAACTATGTTATACAAACTGGAGGCATTTATAGTTGGAATAATGATTTAGATTGCGTTATAGATACGGATGAGTTCATTGAGGCTTATAATAAAGCGAGAAAAGTATTTTATGATTCTGACAAAGCCATTGAGTTCTATTTTCAGGCAATTTCTATCTATAAGGGTAAATTCTTACCACATGCGGCTTACGATGAATGGGCAGTAAACGCTACTACATATTACCATAGATTGTTTATAGACAGCGTCATATGCTTATACCAGCTCTTAGAGAAAAAAGAGTCTTATGAACCGATGGTAGAGATATGTGAAAAAGCTATAAACATTGATGCTTATAATGAAGATATTTATAAAATTTATATTCATTGCCTAACAAAAATAGGAAGACATAAGGAAGCCCTTGCTGCATATGAGACTATAACAACTCGTCTTTATGATGAACTTGGCGTTAATCCATCAAAAGAGTTGAGAAGCCTGTATAGGGACATTATAAAAACTTTGAAAAGCGTAGAAACCGATTTGGTTGCAATTAAAGAAGATTTGAATGAAGGCGGTCATGCTGAGTGCAGTTATTTTTGTGAATATCAAATCTTTAAAGATATATATAGGTTTATAGCCAGACGAGTAAATCGTACAGGAGAGTCCATTTATATAATGCTTTGTACATTAACAGATAATCAGGATGAAATTCCATCAACCGAGTATTTGGCTGAGGCTATGGATACCTTGAAAACTTCCATAGGGAAAACACTTCGTAAGTGCGATTTGTTTTCCAGGTATAGCAATTCACAATTTGTTGTAATGCTTCCAGACATTTCATATGAAAATGGGTGTATGGTAGCGGGACGAATAGAAAATGTATACAAGAAAAATAAAGTGAGTAAAGTTGTAGTTATGCATTATAAATTACAACCATTAGATCCGAAATTGTTTTAATTAAAATATAAAGGAGACGTTCAACAAAGGTGGTGGCAACGGTGAAAAAAAAGATTATAACCTTATCGTTAATTGGTGTTCTTTGTATAGCACCTATAATGGCGGGATGTGGACAAACTAGCAACGGTAATGCACAAAATGCTTCTGAAGAGGTAGTAATTGCAGATGAACAGGTGCCTTTAGCAAATTCTGGGGTAAAAGTATTGGAACCTTCAGCTCCAGGCACAACTACATATAAAGGAAATGGCGTTATTGTAGATGCCTCCAATATTAATCAAGGCTATATTATGATTAAGTATAGCGGAAAAAATCAGAAACTTAAGGTACAAATCGTTAAAAGTTCAGGAACTACATATACATATAATTTAAATGCAAGAGATGCTTATGAGGTATTTCCTCTTACTGATGGGGATGGAAGTTATTCGCTAAAGGTTTTTGAAAATGTTTCAGGTGCTAAGTATTCGCAAGCTTTTAGCAAGGATTTAAATGTAAAACTGGCTAATCAGTATTTACCATTTCTATATCCAAATCAGTATGTTAATTTTAATGCCAGCAGCGATGCCGTTAAAAAGGGTATTGAGGTCACAAAGTCTACTAATGATGATTTAGAAAAGGTACAGCTAGTATATGATTACACTGTTGGGGCTTTAACTTACGATAAAGTAAAAGCTGCTAATGTTCAATCAGGATATCTTCCAAACGTGGATGCTGTTCTTGCAGCAAAGAAAGGTATTTGTTTTGATTATGCTTCCGTTATGGCAACTATGCTTCGTTCACAGAACATTCCTTGCAAACTTGTTGTAGGGTATACTGGCAATGTGTATCACGCATGGATAAATGTTTATACACCTGAGTCAGGCTGGATTGATGGTATGATTTTCTTTGATGGCAAGAAGTGGCAGTTAATGGACCCTACTTTTGCTTCCTCTGGGAAGAAGAGTGAATCCATCATGAAGTATATAGGGGATTCAAGTAATTATACTGCAAAGTATGCTTACTAATAATAGAAATGGTTTTAGGGCAGATAGAAATATTTGCCCTTTTCTAGGTGTAAGTAGTAAATGAAGGAGTAAAAATGAAAGCAAATGAATTGTCATCATTTTGTATGCAGATAGCTTTTTTATTGGAGGCAGGAATTTCTATTGATGCTGGGCTGGCAGTACTTGCCGAAGATGCAGATAATCAAACGGGAAAGAACATGCTTTTGAAAATGTCAGAAGATGTTGAACTTGGGGCATCTTTAGCTGTAGCCATACGAAAAACAGGACTTTTTCCTGAATATTTGATAGAAATGGCTCAGATTGGCCAAGAGACAGGGACTCTGGATACGGTTATGAGATCTCTTGCACAGTATTACGAAAAAGAAAGCATATTAGCCCAGACCATTAAAAATGCTGTCACATATCCACTTATTATGGTATCTATGTTAATGGTGGTTTTGTTTGTACTTCTCACTAAGGTCATGCCAATTTTTGAAGAGGTCTATGAACAGCTGGGTGCACAACTTTCACCAATAACTAAACATGCTGTACAGATAGGTACTATTCTAAGTGGCACTGCTATAGGAGCCATATTACTTTTAGTTGTGATTTCTGCAGGCATAGTTATTTCGTCAAAGAGGGGCCATAAAATGTTATGGGCGGAACACCTGCTGGAAAGTGTAAAGGAAAAAAGCAGTATTGCAATAACCTTAGCAAAAAGGAGAATCACAGCTGTTTTAGCGATTTCAATCAAAAGTGGCTTGGAAATCGATGCAGGTATGGAAATGGCAATAAAACTGATATCACAAAAAAAGATCCAAGAAAAGCTTCAGGACTGCAAGAAGCAGATGGAACTTGGAACCCCACTGTATGATGCCTTAAAGGGAACGGGTATTTTTAAAGGTATGGATATGCAAATGATCAAAGTGGGAAGCCGTTCAGGAAAATCCGATGTGGTTTTTGATGAGCTATCGAAAAAATATGAAGGTGAAGTGGATTTAGTCATTGACAGCCTTATAGCGAGATTTGAACCTACAATGGTAGTGGTTTTAGCAATAATTGTAGGATTGATATTATTATCTGTAATGATGCCTCTTGTGGGGATTATGGCATCTATAGGTTAGCAAAAGATAGGAATAGGTATGAAAAATTATGTTTTATCAATAGTCGCTTTTATATGTGTGGTGACGATATTTATATTTGCTATCGATGGAATTTCACAAAAGTCTACCTCCGAAGGGGCCGCTACATTGCAGCGGGCAATTCAGAGGGCCTCTGTACAATGTTACGCCATAGAAGGCAGATATCCTTCTTCAGTGGAGTATTTGGTTGATAATTATGGAGTTCAGATTGATACAGACAAATATTCAGTGTTTTATGAAGGATTTGCATCAAACATGATGCCCGATATTACGGTTTGTCAGTTATAGGAGAAATTTATGAATAGTAAAGGAAATTATAATAAAGGACAATCCGTACAGTTTTTGTTTACAATGGTGTTATTATTTTCCCTTGGCATAAGTGCACTATTTACGATTTTATTTGGTGCAAGAATTTATGATAATATAGGAGAACGAATGAATGAAAATTTCAGCAGTACTACGGCATTATCCTATATTTCCAATAAGGTCAAGCAAAATGACAAAGCTGGTATGATAGTAGTAGAACAATTGGAAGGTGTATCAACTTTGAAGCTTGTTGAAGCATATGATGGAGAAGTCTATAACACTTTCATATATTGTAAAGGCGGTAAACTAAAAGAACTATTTTGCAAAGATGGCAGTGGACTGACATTAAACGATGGAATAGACATTATGGAACTGCAGGGAATGTCTTTTGAAAGGATAGATGATAACCTTTTAAGGGTGGATACCTTAGGAGACAACGCAAATTATTTACTTTTGTCATTGCGAAGTGAGGTGGATGATTATGAGTAATGGAAATTCATCTAAATCTCAAATATTTCTTATGGAGTTTATTTGTGTTGTAATGTTTTTTGCTTTATGTGCAGCATTATGCATAAATGCCTTTGTAAAGGCAGATGGGATAAGTAAAGAAGGACATGAATTAAACGAAACTTTGCTTTTAGCACAAAGTATGGCTGAAACTATTAAATCCATGGACTATCCAAGCAGGGAAGAGATAAACATTGCAGTTGATAAAATGAATAAGGAATGTAAAAATAAGTATACGGTGAGAGTGAAAGATAAAGTGCAGGTGGATATGTTACAGGCAGATATCTATGTATATAATACAAAAAGTAGTGAAAAGGAAATTTGCACTCTATCAATAAAGAAGTATTTGCCTGGAGAGGTACAAAATGAAGAGTAAAAGTACATCGAGTAAGCAAAGAATTCAGATTGGTACCAGCTCACTTTTATTAATCTTTACAGTGTTATGTCTTGTAGTTTTCAGTACTCTTTCTTTGGCCAGTGCAAAGGCTGATTATGCTCTGGCTGCCAAGAATGAAAAAAGCGTTAAGACATACTATGAAGCAGACTGTAAAGGTGAAGCTTTAAAGAAGGATATCAACAGGAAGATAATTAATCTGGCAGGTCAAGCGCCAAATAAGGATCAATTTAGAGAACTTATGAAGCGGTCATTTAAAGAAGCATTTAATGAAGAGGATAGTAGTATCAGTTATACTATTGATGCAGGTTCACAGCAGTTTCTTTTTATACAACTACGAGTAAACAATTATGAGGAAATTGCAGAAGGAAAGCAAAATTATAAAGTAACATCTTGGATTATTCAAAATAAAGTGGATTATGAAGTTGATAATAATATGCCAGTTTGGAGCGGCATTTAGTATTTAGGGTTGAATGGAGAAGAGAATATGAAGGCTTTAAAAATATTACAAATAGCGGTTGAAAAAAATGCATCAGATATTTTCCTAATTCCAGGCGTAGGTTTTTCATTAAAGATTAATGGAAAGATTTATCCTCACGAGGGTGAAATCTTACTCCCTGATGATTTGGCTGATATTATTTCACAGATATATAATCTGTCAAAAAGTAGATCGATGGAGAAAGTAAACCGGTCAGGAGATGATGATTTTTCCTTTTCGGTCCAGGGGTTATCCAGATTTCGTGCCAGCATATTTAAGCAGAGAGGTTCTTTGGCAGCAGTTATAAGGGTTGTAACTTTTGATTTACCTGATTTTAATGAACTACATATTCCTAAGACAGTTATAAACGTGGCAGAAATGAAAAAAGGACTGGTACTTGTTACTGGTTCTGCGGGTAGTGGTAAGAGTACTACACTAGCATGCATAATAGATCAAATAAATAAAACTAGAAATGCCCATGTTATAACCCTGGAAGATCCGATTGAATATCTTCATAAACATCAAAAAAGTATAGTAACCCAGAGAGAAATTTGCACAGATACAGAGGATTATGTTTCGGCATTGAGAGCTGCACTTAGACAGGCCCCAGATGTAATTTTATTAGGAGAACTTAGGGATTATGAAACGATTCGTACAGCTATGACAGCCGCCGAGACGGGCCATTTAGTTATTTCTACATTACATACCATAGGAGCGGCAAATACGATTGATCGAATAATAGATGCATTTCCGGAAAACCAGCAGAATCAGATAAGAATACAATTGTCTATGGTTCTTCAGGCTGTTATTTCTCAACAATTACTTCCTACTGTTGACGAAACTACTATTCCTGCATTTGAGCTGATGTTTCTCAATAATGCCATTCGAAACATGATTCGGGAAAGAAAGAATCATCAGATTGACTCGGTTATATCTTCTGGTCAAGAAGAGGGCATGATTTCTATGGACAGTAGTTTACTAAATTTATATAAGACAGGGCATATAAGCAAAGACGTAGCATTGACCTATAGTACGAATCGGGAATTTTTAGAAAAGAGAATGGAAAGAGCATAATATTATGATTATTTAATAGCCAAATTGTTAATACTAATTCTGTAAAGAAAGAGGCTATTAAAAAGTATGTTTTGTCCCCCTTTAGCATAAATTAGCAGCTTCTTTCTTTATTTGTGTGGTACTTAGTTGCCATAGTTTTACTAGATGGAAAAACTTGTTTGCGGCGATTATTAAATTGTATAATTATTCTTCTTGTAAATCAGAAAAAAAATGATATAATATTTAAGGTGTGCTTTGGAAAATAAATTTTTGGCTAAAACGCTTAGCATACATGAGTATACATAGAAATTTGATAGGAAATTAGTGAATATAATAATAGATATAAATAGATTTATTTGGAGGGAAAGTTGGCTAAATATTTAGTTCAAAAAAGTGGTCCGCTTAGTGGTGAAGTTATCATTAGTGGCTCTAAAAACGCCGTTCTTCCTATTATGGCAGCTGCCATTTTGAGTGGTGAAGCTTGTGAACTGACAGAGGTTCCAGCACTGAGAGATGTAGATGTAATGTGTAAGCTGCTTAGAAGTTTGGGCTCAAAGGTTAAAGAACAATATAGTGAAAATAAGCTTGAAATAGAAACAAACGATGTAATAACTAACGAAGCTCCTTATGAGCTGGTTAAGAAGATGAGAGCATCTATACTAGTAATGGGTCCTCTTTTAGCAAGGACTGGAAAGGCTAGAATAGCACTTCCAGGAGGATGTGCTATTGGTGCAAGGCCGATAGATTTGCACCTAAAAGGATTTCAGGCTCTTGGTGCGCAGATTATTGAGGGACATGGGTATGTTGAAGCTGTTGCGGACAAGCTTATGGGAAATAATGTTTATTTAGATTTTCCAAGCGTGGGTGCAACAGAAAATATTATGATGGCAGCAGTATTGGCTGAGGGAATCACCATTTTGGAAAATGTAGCAGAAGAACCAGAAATTGTAGATTTAGCTAACTTTTTGAATAGAATGGGTGCCCGCATTAAAGGTGCAGGTACGGATACAATTAAAATAGAGGGAGTTTCCGCTCTTCATGGAGCAAAACACTCTGTTATACCGGATAGAATTGAAACGGGAACCTTTATGGTAGCGGCTGCAATTACAAGGGGCAATGTACTGATTAGAAATGTAGTACCTGATCATGTAAAACCGATAATTGCTAAACTAAAAGAATGTGGTGCTGCTGTTGAAATTACAGATGAAGGTATGATTGTAAGAGGGGATATAGCACCTCTTACCGCTACAGATATAAAGACATTGCCTTATCCAGGATTTCCAACAGATATGCAGTCGCAGTTTATGTCTCTTCTGGCAACAGTAAAAGGCTCAAGCATAGTTATTGAAACTGTATTTGAAAACAGATATATGCATGTGGGTGAGCTGAACAGAATGGGTGCAAATATAAAAATTGAAGGTAGGAGTGCAGTGATACAGGGCGAAAAACTTCTACAGGGAGCCCAGGTTATTTCTACGGATTTAAGGGCAGGTGCTGCATTAGTTTTAGCTGGGTTAACGGCTGAAGGAACTACTGAGATTTCCGAAATTTATCATATTGAAAGAGGATATGAGAAATTTGTGGAGAAATTTAGAGGAATTGGTGCAACTATCATAAGAGTTGAAGAATAAAAATTTGTTTGTCAACGGTTGATATTTTGAACATTTTATGAAAATGCTCAAATATCAACCGTTTTTTATATAACGGAGTGTGAAGCCACGTCTTTTCTAATAAACTTTTACTCCTGTATAGTAATGCTCTAAAATTTGTTTATAGTTGGAGCCTTTTTGAGCCATTCCATTAGCACCATATTGACTCATACCTACACCATGACCAAAACCATTGCTGGTTATGGTAATCGTACTTCCATTAATTGAAGCTTGAAAATTTGCAGAGGACAATCCCAATGCATCACGTAATTCTCTACCGTTATAGGTGGAATTGTTTATTTTTATATTTTCAACACGGCCTCCTGTACTTTTTGAAATGACTGCAATGTTGTTTATTGGTGATGAGAGATTTCTGCCGGGATACTTTAAATTTAGTAAGTAAGCAAAGTCTTTTGCAGAAAAATGTTTTGTCTCTTGCTGGTGCGTTGCTCCTTCTTCATATGGGCTGTCTACACTTCTTAAATAAGGTACTGCTGAGGCAAAAACATCTTCTGAATTTTCAGTATGACCTCCACTGGAGGAGTGGAAAAGTGCCTGCTCTGCAAGCTGGCCATTATAATACATTAATTCGCCTTTTGTTGAATCTACTGCATCACATATTTTCTTCCAGTCTTCATTTATCCACTGGTCACCCTTTAGGGATTTAAGCTCATATACACTGCGATATACCTGACAATGTGTATCATCACAAAGAGGTGCGTCAGGATGTGCAGGTGGATTACCGCCCTGTCCGGAGCGGGTTATTTTCGAAAGTGAATAAGTTCTTGCGGCTACGGCTTGGGCTTTTAGAGCTTCGGGTTCGAAGTTGGATGGCATTTCCCCAGCAACAACACCTTTTACGTAGTCTTCAAAGGGAATCGATTCGGTCACTCCATAGGTGTGACGATAAACATTTATGTATTCAGGGGTCTGAATTTTATTTGTGAATATTTCAGGTGCAGGTGACTTAGAGTCCGGAGCTTTGTGAAAATTACCATTTATGCCTAGTAGTATAGATGGCAGTATAATAAACAAAAATAGCTCTGTAATAATAATATATAAAATAGTTTTTTTCGTTATTCTCATAGTAAATCCTCTCAATTTAGTTTATTATATTAACGAAAAGGACAAAGTATGCCTACCAAAAAGTATAAGGAGTCATAGTGATGAGAGAAATAAATGTTTCCCAGATTACAAAAGCCATTGCAGAAATGGCAATTGCTACGAATCATAATTTAAGCAGTGATGTATGCAAAAGAATAACAGACTGCAGCCGTAGTGAAAAATGGCCAGTTGCAAAAGATATATTAAAAAATATTGAAGAGAACATAAAAATTGCCCAAGAAGGTGTTTTTCCATTATGTCAGGACACCGGAATGGCATGTGTTTTTCTCGAAATAGGGCAGGATGTACATCTCATAGGTGGAAACATCGAGGATGCTGTAAATGAAGGTGTAAAAAAAGGATATACAGAGGGGTATTTAAGAAAATCTGTAGTCAGGGATCCGATTAGGAGAGGAAATACAGGGGATAATACGCCGGCACACATTCATTATGACATTGTGGCAGGGGATAAGGTTAAAATAATTTTTGCCCCAAAAGGTTTTGGATCTGAAAATATGAGCCAGATAAAAATGTTTCCTCCTGCAGCGGGAGAAGCAGGTGTTAAAGATTTTATTGTTCAGGTGGTAAAAGATGCAGGGGCAAATCCCTGTCCTCCGATTGTTGTAGGAGTAGGTATAGGAGGAACCTTTGACCGTGCAGCTCTTATGGCAAAAGAAGCATTACTAATACCTTTTGATAAAGAAAATGAAGAGGAGTATTACAGGGAGATGGAGGAAGAACTGCTTACAAGAATAAATGACCTGGGGATAGGGCCGCAAGGGTTAGGCGGGAAAACTACCGCATTGTCAGTTAAAATAAAGACTTTCCCTACTCATATTGCAGGGATGCCCGTTGCCGTAAATATTAACTGTCATGTTTCCAGGCATGAAGAGAGAATTTTATAGGAGGGCCGTATGACAGAAATAAAATCACAAATTAAGAAAATTGAATTTCCATTTACCAAGGATAAATTGGGACAGCTGAAGGCTGGGGATAGTGTTTTGATTTCAGGCACTATTTATACGGCACGTGATGCAGCGCATAAGAGACTAACAGAAATGCTAGATCAGGGAGAAGATTTACCGTTTAATTTAGAGGGTTCAATTATATACTATGTGGGACCGACTCCTGAAAAGCCAGGAAATGTCATTGGGGCTGCAGGACCCACTACCAGTTACAGGATGGACTCCTATGCTCCCAGATTTTTAGACTTGGGACAAGCAGCTATGATAGGCAAAGGTCAAAGATCCAGGGATGTGTTTGATGCGATTGTAAGAAATGGAGCCATATACTTTGCAGCAATTGGCGGCGCAGGGGCACTGATAGCTAGAAGTATCGTTAAGGCGGAAGTAATAGCCTTTGAAGATTTAGGTGCAGAGGCTGTGAGAAAATTAGAAATTGTAGATTTTCCTGCTATAGTGGTAATTGACAGCAAGGGCAATAACCTATATGAAATAGGCCCTAAAGAATATTTAGAATCATAAAAGGTGTCCAATAAGGACACCTTTTATGATATGACAAGGATTACTAATTTTAATTAGTATATTTAATTATTTCAGAAGCCCATTTGACGGAGTCGATATAAGTAGACAAGATGTTCATAGGTTTTAGTTTTAATAATCTGCACAATCTTTCAACTTCATTCCAATCACCTTTCTCATAAGCTAAAGTAAGCTTTAAAGGGCGCCCTAAAATATTATCTCTATAAAGAATCGCTTCCTTTGTTTCAATGGGTAATGGAAGGTCTTCCAGGACTTTTTCAAGTGGCTTATTCATAAGAATATCCAACATAGAGAATAATCCAACTAAAAAGCATTCCGGAGCCCTTTCACCGAGGCCACAGCTAGGTGCAATCATTTCAAGCATTTTAGCTCTTTGAAGTGATACACATACTACTTCATCGCTTTGACCAGAAGACATACAACGAAGCACAATTAAATACATCCACTTACGTATGTTAGAAAAGCCTAAACGCACAAGAGCTTTACGTACGGTACTGATTTGTTCAATGCCTCCATATATAGGTGAATTAGCAAATTTGAACAGCTTATAGGTTAAAGAAACGTCTTTTTCAACTATAGAAGAAAGGCTTGTATAATTAGGATATGGGCTGTTCAGTACCTTAATTATTTCAAAATGACTGGTTCCTATACTATTTATATCTTTGTATTTAAAAATCGAAGGTTTTGAAAAGTAGTAGCCTTGAAAATAATCATAACCAACAGATTTGGCACGGTCAAAATCCTTGGACGTTTCCACTTTCTCTGCTAAAAATTTTAAACCGGGTCTTTTATATTTTTTGATGATTTTTATTTGATCAGCGGGAGTTGTGAGTAAAAAATCTACTTTTATTATATCAACGATGTCGATGACCTCGGGGTAAGCATAATTTATCGTAAAATCATCTAAAGCCAGGGTATAGCCCTTTTCTTTTAATTCAAGAAGCCGTTGCATAAACTCATCATCTGGGATGATATCTTCTAAAATCTCTATAGTCATATAATCCTTTGAAAAAAGAAGTGGAGTACCATCATTAATCAGATTTTTTGTGAAGTTTATAAAAGCCCGCTTGCCATCTACAAGTTTTTCAAAAGTTGCTACTAGTGTGCTCCCCATAAGTACAGAGTTTGTGGCAGCATCAGCATCTTTTATATTGGCGGTTTGTGTTTCTGGATCTCTATATAATAGTTCATACGCAACAACATCTTTTAGTTGATCAAAAATAGGTTGTCTTGCAATATATATAAGCATAGAACCCTCATTTCTAATAGAAGTCTATTTAAATCGAAAAATCAAAGCTAATACTGATTTCCTAATTATACCATTACTAGTAGGAAAAATAAAGCAAGGATATTTTCCACTAAAAGGAACAAATTATAATAAATAAAATATTATAAAGTGTTGACAGAAGAAGTTAGCTATGGTAAACTCATAAATGAAGTTAGCAAAAGCTAACTATTTTTTAAAGCTTGCGGTTAGCGTAAGCTTACTTTTAAACATTAAGGTTAGCTTAGTCTAACATGAGGAGGTAACATTATGCCATTAACGATGACAAGACCAGGAACACAGGTGACGGTTTCCACGATTAGAGGCAGGGACAATACAAAACGTTTTCTTGAAAATTTAGGATTTGTTGAGGGAACACGGGTAATGGTAATCTCTGAACTTGGAGGAAATGTTATTGTAAATGTTAAAGATGCAAGGGTAGCCATAAGCAAAACAATGGCATCAAGAATTCTTATAAATTAAATAGATATAAACGGATAGGTATTAAATCTGTCATTTAAATAAATTGGAGGAGCTATGAAAAATTTAAAAGAAGTGAAGTGCGGTGAAACAGCAATTGTACAAAAGCTGCAAGGCGAGGGAGCACTGAAAAGAAGAATTATGGACATGGGCATTACAAGGGGAGCTGAAATTTATGTAAGAAAAGTTGCACCTTTAGGTGACCCAATTGAAATAACAGTTAGAGGATATGAACTTTCAATTAGAAAAAGCGAAGCGGAAAATATAATTGTTCAACAATAAATATTACTTTCACACTAATTGAAAATAGGAGGTAAAGCATGAAGAATATTACGATAGCCTTGGCGGGCAATCCTAATTGTGGTAAGACTACAATTTTTAACGATTTGACTGGTTCAAGCCAGTATGTTGGCAACTGGCCTGGAGTTACAGTAGAAAAGAAAGAAGGAAAATTTAGAGGAAATAAGAATGTCACAATTACTGACCTTCCAGGGGTTTATTCACTTTCTCCATATACTTTGGAAGAAGTTGTAACTAGAAACTATTTAATAAAGGAAACCCCAAGTGTAATATTAAATTTAGTGGATGGAACTAATCTGGAAAGAAATTTATATTTAACAACACAGCTTCTTGAACTTGGAATTCCTGTTGTTTTGGGCATAAACATGATGGACCTGGTTAGAAAAAATGGAGATAAAATTGATATAAAGAAACTTGCAGAAAAATTAGGGTGTCCTGTAATGGAGACTTCTGCACTTAAGGGTGAAGGCTGCAATGAATTAGTTAATTGCGCCATAGAGTTAGCTACAACTAACCGAATAAAGAACCACAAATTTGATAAAAACATAGAAGCGTCAATTGAAGCAATTGAACATCTCATAAAAGATGTAACAACACCAGAGCATCTAAGATGGTATGCAATTAAGTTATTTGAACATGATGAAGAGATTGCTAAAGAATTTAAGTTGACCGAAGATACTGCAATAAAAATTGATGACATAATTACAAAACTTGAAAATCTAATGGACGATGATAGTGAGAGCATAATCGCAAACGAAAGATACAACTTTATCGGAGATGTTGTTAATGGAGCATTAAAGAAAAAACAAAAAGGACTTACGACTTCTGATAAAATTGACCAGATTGTTACCAATAGATGGCTGGCACTACCTATATTTGCGGTAGCAATGTTTATTGTTTATTATGTATCGGTCTCATGGCTAGGTACTATTGTGACAGATTGGACAAATGATGTACTGTTTGGTGAATACATACAAGGTGGAGTTTCAGCACTTATGGATAATGCAGGTACTGCGGAATGGCTTCAAAGTTTAGTTGTTGACGGTGTAATTGGCGGTGTAGGTGCTGTTCTCGGATTCGTACCACAGATGTTTATCTTATTCTTCTTCTTATCTATCCTAGAAGATTGTGGATATATGGCAAGAGTTGCGTTTATAATGGATAGGATATTTAGAAGGTTTGGTCTTTCAGGAAAGAGTTTCATACCACTTTTAGTAAGCTCTGGATGTGGTGTGCCGGGAATTATGGCTACTAAAACCATTGAAAATGAGAAAGATCGTCGAATGACTATTATGACGACTACGTTTATTCCGTGTGGTGCCAAGCTGCCTGTTATTGCGCTAATTGGAGGAGCTATGTTCCCCAATATAATCTGGATTGCTCCGGCGATGTATTTTATGGGAATTGGTGCAGTAATATTTTCAGGAATAACACTTAAGAAAACTAAAATGTTTGCTGGAGATACAGCCCCTTTCGTAATGGAACTACCTCAGTATCATATGCCTGCGCCTAAAGGTGTTTGGATTCACATGTGGGAAAGAGGAAAATCATTTATTATAAAAGCAGGTACTGTAATATTCGTGGCTTGTGCAGCTATCTGGTTCTTATCTAATTTTGGTTTTACATCTGGCAGCTTTGGTATGGTAGAGCAGAACAAAAGCCTGCTTGCTGTAATTGGTTCTTTTGTAGCACCAATCTTCGCACCTCTTGGATTTGGAAACTGGCAGGCAACAGTTGCAACTTTGACAGGTCTTGTTGCTAAAGAAAATGTGGTAGGAACATTTGGCGTGTTACTTGGGCTAGGTGGCGATGTAGCAGAAGATGACACAGGACTTCTTGCCCAGCTTACTATAATGTTCCCTTATGGTTCAGCTGCATTATCCTTCTTAGTGTTTAACTTGCTTTGTGCTCCATGCTTTGCCGCAATTGGTGCAATCAGAAGGGAAATGAATAGTGCAAGATGGACTTGGTTTGCGATAGGATACCAGACAGTTCTTGCTTATGTGACGGCTTTGATAATTAATCAGCTGGGTGGTATAATATTTGGAGGTCTTACTTTTGGGGCAGGCACAGTTGTGGCTATAGCATTACTAATACTAATGATATTTTTACTAGTAAGACCAATGCCTAAAGAAAGAAGGTTGAAGGTATGCTGTCAACAATCATAGTGAGTGGAATATTAGTTGTTTTGGTTTTCTTTGCTACAAGACACTTAATCAGAAATGCAAAAGCTGGAAAGTGTGCAGGGTGTAGTGGCTGCGGCAGCTATGGTAAAGAAGACGGGTGTAGTTGCTGTAACAGCAAAGAGACTCATAAACATGAATAAGTAAACATACAAAGAACATAGAAATTATCAAAATTGATGAAATGAAAGGGTGGCATGCGTTTGTCACCCTAAAAAATGGAAATAAGTTAGCTATGGCTAACTTGAGCCGATTCAGGAAATAAGGTATGAGCAAAATATATTTTAAAGGGGGTTTTTAATATGCTGGAAAAATTGATTATTGAACAATGTGCACCAACACTGGCAAACTTAAAAACAGGAGAAATTGTAAACTATAGATTTAATAACTTAGAACAGGCGAAAAGGGAAATAAGAATATTAAGCCATACGTTAGAATTAAGAGGGGTTAATATAGAAATTTTAGTAAAAAGAGAAAAAAGCTTATTACTTTATGTATATAGGAAAAACCGGCTTGCATGTGATTTATCATGTCCAATAGCAAGAAGCTTTTTAGAAAAGAAGGGATATAAGCCAGATAGTATTGACGAAACAATACAGAATTTACGCATTAGAATGAACGTAGATAAAATAAAAAACAAATTTCCACACGAAATTGGATTGTTTTTAAGCTACCCAGTTCAAGATGTAATGGGATTTATTAAAAATCAAGGAAAAAATTGTAGGCACTGCGGCTATTGGAAAGTTTATGAGGAAGAAGAAAAAGCAATTTTAATGTTTGCAAAATTTGATAAGTGTAAGGCCGCTTATAAAAAAATGTGTAGGCAGGGAGCAAGCATTAAAAAGCTTACAGTTGCATGTTAACGTATGAGAGAAAGGGAAGGTAAATTCATATGAAGAAAATGGCGATCATTTATTGGAGTGGAACAGGGAATACAGAGAAGATGGCAGAAGCTGTTTTCCATGGTGCAAAGTCAGCAGGTGCAGATGTTACATTGTATAATGTAAATGAATTTGTCAGCAATAATATCGACACTTTTGATATTGTTGCTTTTGGCTGCCCGTCTATGGGAGCAGAAGTTTTGGAAGAAACTGAGTTTGAACCAGTATATAATGACTGTCGAAATAAATTAAATGAGAAAACTGTTGGAGTTTTTGGTTCTTATGGCTGGGGGGATGGCGAATGGATGAGAAACTGGGAACAAGATCTGCTTCAGGCAGGAGCATTGTTACCAGAGGGTTATTTGATTATAAATGAAACCCCTGATGAATCGGGAATAGAAAATTGTAAAAACTATGGTGCAAATTTAGTTAAGTAAGTAAAAGGATAAAATATGAGTGTAGTAATAGTAGGCGGTAACGAAAGAATGGTTACACAGTATAAAGGGATTTGTAAAGAATTTGGGTACAAAGCAAAGGTCTTTGCTAAAATGACAACAGACTTTAAACGAAAAATAGGGACTCCTGATTTAGTAATCTTATTTACAAATACTGTTTCACATAAGCTGGTAAACAGTGCAGTTCAAGAGGCACTAAGATGTAATTCAGACGTGATACGCTGTCATAGCAGCAGTTCATGTGCATTAAAAAAAGCGTTGGAATATCACTGTAGTGGAAATTGTCAGGAATGTGAGATGTTAAACTGTGATTTATCATGATTTAGTAGACAGTATTGTAGCAGCTCTGGAGGCTAGAGACCAATATACAGCAAATCATTCAAGACGAGTAAGTGATATGACTGAGCAAGCTTGCATTTGCTTAGGTATGGCAGAAGAAGATTATGAAAATATTCACATGGCAGCACATGTACATGATATTGGAAAAATAGGAATTCCAGATGCTATCCTCTCAAAACCAGATAAGCTCAATGACGAAGAATGGTCGTATATAAAAATGCATCCTCAAATTGGAGCTGATATTTTAAGCAAGTCCAAAACATTGCAGCCGCTAGCAGAAATTGTATTACACCACCATGAACGCTGGGATGGAGGAGGCTACCCATCAGGGCTGAAAAAATCTGATATTCCATGGGGAGCAAGGATTATTGCAATCTGTGATTCCATTGATGCAATGATGAGCAACCGGGTGTATAGGAAAGCCTTAACATCAGAACAATGCAAAAGGGAAATGGCAAAATTCTCTGGAAAATTGTATGACCCACAAATTGTACAATGTGTAGTAGAACATTGGGATAAAATAGTAGAGCCAATATATATAAATCAGCAAGAGTTATGAATACTATGCAACATAAATCTGAAAAAGCTTTCTATGATAGTTTGATATATCATAGAAAGCTTTTGTAATAATAAACTTGATATTATAGTCGTATTAGTGACATCCACCACCGCATCCACCACCGTGGCTTCCGCACTGTCCACCTTGATGATTATGATCATGTTCACCACAACTATGGCCCTCACCGTGTTCATGATGATCGCAAGTAGGTTCATCAGTAGATTGAAGTTTACCAGTCAGGAATAAATCTATCTGTTCATCAATATCACCAGAAACTCCAGCAACGACTTTAATTCCAGCCTCTGCTAAAGCTGATATAGCACCGCCGCCAATGCCTCCACAAATTAAGGTAGATACATTGTTTTCAGCAAGAAAACCGGCTAATGCACCGTGACCTCCACAATCAGGAGTAACTACATCCTTTTTTACAACTTTACCTTTTTCAATTTCAATTATTTCAAACTGTTCAGAATGACCAAAGTGCTGAAATATCTGTCCATTTTCGTAAGGCACGGCTAATTTTGTATTCAGGCTGCTTTCAATGAAATCAGCTAAACCGTCTAGCCAAGTTCCATCAAATAATTCAATCATTCCCTTATCAACCGCAGCAGCCAGCTTAGGATTTATGGGTAGTCTTGAAACGTTCTTAATGTTGTATTCGTTTGCAACTTCATCAATGTGGCTTTCACCAAAAATAGGATATTGTTTGCCACAATCAGGACATGTAAAGTAGGACATGTTTTCAACTATACCCAGGATAGGTACATTCATCAATTGTGCCATTTTTACAGCTTTACCAACAATCATAGACACTAATTCCTGAGGGGAAGTAACGATGACAATTCCGTCCACAGGAAGTGATTGAAATACTGTTAGAGGAACATCGCCGGTTCCTGGAGGCATATCAATAAACATGAAGTCTACATCCCCCCAAATAACATCTGTCCAGAATTGTTTTACAGTTCCAGCAATGACAGGACCTCTCCAGACTACAGGATCTGTATCATCTTCAAGTAGTGAATTTACAGACATCGTTCTGATACCTGTTTTAGAGTCCACAGTCAGAATACCAGCTTCTGTGCCTACAGCTTTTTCGTTTAGACCAAAAGCTTTTGGTATAGAAGGGCCTGTGATGTCAGCATCAAGGATTGCAGTAGAATAATCACGTCTATTCATAGTAACTGCAAGAAGAGAAGTGACTAAAGATTTTCCTACACCACCTTTACCACTAACAATTCCAATCACTTTTTTTACACTGCTTAATTCGTTGGCTTCTTCAAGGAAGCTCTGAGGAGCTGTTCTGTCTCCACAATCTGAACCACAGTTTCCACATTCATTTGAACAATCACTCATATTTTTATCTCCTTTAATCTATAGTTTTCTAATTTTTATAAAAATTATTAAAACATTAAATGGTTGAATGACATCTTTGATGACATTTTTTATTGCAACCGTGTCCACAACCTGCCTCAAAATTCTCACAGAGCATATAATCTCCGCCTGTAATGATTAATCTTTTACCATGAACAAGGGAGTCAGCTAGTTTTTTTCGTGCTCCATTATATATACCCTGCACAGTGGTGCGTGCAATACCCATTTGTATGGCACATTCCTCCTGTGTGCATCCTTCTAAGTCCATAAGTCGAATCGTTTCATATTCATCGACAGACATTTGGACTGGTGGGCAATCTATTGGAGGCATAGAATCGCAATCCACATTTATATTTTTATTAGAACAAATGGGACCAAAGCATTCAGTTATAGGCATGCAGCAGACACGTCTGAACTTGCGCGGCCTAGGCATAATGTACCTCCTTTAAATTTAAGATGTTTCCGACATATGTCGCCAACTAGATTTATCATAACACTCTTTGAGCAGATGTCAATAAGTAAAAACAAATAATTGATACTATAGTTGGACAGTGTTATTATTGTAGCAAAGACAAAGAAAGGGTTGTTACATGATTAAATTTGAAACAGTTTTAAATGCCATGGACGAAGGTGTCCTTATTGTGAATGATGAGATTAAAATAGTTTATTTTAATAATGCCTATGGAAATTTTATTGGGCATACACTTGAAGAGGTGAAGGGCGCATCTTTGACTGACATTCGTCCAGGTGCCAGAATGCCAGAAGCATTAAAAAACGGAAAACCCATGGAGGTAGTTTTCAGAGAAGAAAAGGGAGAAGAATATTTTGCAAACATCTATCCCATTTTTGACAACGGAAAACTAAAAGGTGGTGTTTCAACTGTTACCTATTTAAAAAATGCAAAATTTATCATGGACACTTTAAAGGAACTGGAAAAAAAGCAGGCAGATTTAAAAGAAAGAATGAGACAAACAAATGGCACACGATATGTCTTTAAGGATATTATATGTGAAAGTCCCAAATCTATTCAATGTATTGAAGATGCTAGAAAACTTGCAAAATCAGATATTCCAGTACTTATACATGGTGAAAGTGGATGTGGCAAAGAACTGTATGCCCAATCCATACACAATGAAAGTTTACGAAGTGAATACCCCTTTGTAGCCATTAATTGTGCGGCCTTAAATAGCAGCATCCTTGAAAGCGAACTTTTTGGATATGAAGAAGGCGCTTTCACTGGGGCTAAAAAAAATGGCAAACCAGGAATCTTTGAAATCGCTGAAAAGGGGACTATATTTCTGGATGAAGTGTCAGAAATGGATTATATTTTGCAGGCTAAGCTGCTTAGAGTGCTTCAGGAAAAGAAGATTAGACGTGTGGGGGGGACGGCAGAAATAGATATAGATGTAAGAATAATCTGCGCCTGTAACGTTGATTTACTGAAGTATATAGAGGAAAAAAAGTTTAGGAAGGATTTATATTATAGAATTTCTACTTTTCCGCTATTTTTACCGCCGCTTAGAGAGCGCAGAGAAGACATAATTCCTCTTATGGAAAAACATTTAAAGGTGCTTGGCATTCAGCAAAAAAGAGAATTATCCATCAGTGAAGAAGCAAAGCAGGCTCTTTATGTTTATGACTGGCCAGGTAATGTAAGAGAATTGAACAATGTATTAGAGTATAGTGCAGTTGTTTGCCGTAACAATGAAATAGGAGATTCTAACTTACCACCTTCGGTTCTTCCGACTATTGACAAATCAAATTATAAATTCAGGCCATTGTCAGAGGCTATCCGTATATTTGAAAAAGAGCAGATAAAACAAGCTATGGATATTTATGGAGATACAGTAGAAGATAAAAAAAATATTGCAAAAAAATTAGGAATTTCATTAGCTACACTTTATAATAAATTAAATAATTAACAAGGAATAAATAAGCAATTTCTAAAATTATAGAAATTGCTTATTTATTTCTAGAATTTTAGAAACAAATAGAGGCATAGTCATAGACTATTGATTTATAAAAAATAGTAATAGAAAATTCTAAAATTTTAGAAATAGTACAGTCGTGGGAAAAGAAAAAATACGTCAAATGCTGAGCTTTTCAACAATACTAAACTTGGCACATGAATTGCTATATATGACAGTATAAGGGTGAAGCATCGATGGCCAGGATGAATACATCTTTATGCGAAATATTTTTATAAAAGAAAAGGAGAACGATTATGTCATTAGCACTGATTGGATTTTTAACAATTGTTATTATGTTAACATTAATTATGACCAAAAAGCTACAGACACTTCTTGCACTTATTATTGTACCAATTATAGGCTGCCTAGTCGCAGGTCAGGGTTCACAGTTAGGCACTTTTATCACAGAAGGTTTACAAAATATAGCTCCAACCGGAGTAATGTTTATTTTTGCTATTTTATTCTTTGGAGTTATGTCAGATGCAGGCACATTTGATCCGATTGTAAAAGGAATTTTAAAAGTGGTAGGAAAGGATCCAGTAAAGATTTGCATTGGAACTTTCTTACTTGCAGCAATTGTTCATTTAGATGGTTCAGGAGCAGTAACTTTCCTGATTGCAATTCCTGCATTATTACCCCTTTATCAAAAGCTGGGGATGAAAGCCACCACGCTTGCAACATTAGTAGCACTTGGTGCAGGTGTTATGAACATGCTTCCTTGGGGAGGCCCTACCATAAGAGCTATAACAGCTATGAAATCGGATATTAATGGTGTATTTATTCCAATGCTTATTCCAATGGCAGTTGGTTTCATTGTAATTCTTGTTATGGCAGTGTTTCTTGGAAAATCTGAAAAGAAAAGACTGGGTGAAACTTTAAATGATATTGATTTAGACGAACTCGACCAGGAAGAAACTCCAGAAGATGTAGCTTTAAAAAGACCTAAATTATTTGTTGTAAATCTTATTTTAATTGTGCTGGCAGTTTTTGTTATGCTTAAGTCAATTTTACCTCCAGCAGCAGTATTTATGATTGGAACTGCCCTTGCACTAATTATAAACTATCCTGATATGAAAATTCAGAAAGAAAGAGTCGATGCTCATGCAAAAGCTGCGCTAATGATGGCTTCCATGTTATTTGCGGCAGGTTCATTTATTGGGATTATGCAGGGCTCAGGAATGCTTACAGCAATTGCTCAGACTATTGTTACATTTATTCCAGCATCCCTTGGTGGATTCATTCCAATTTTAGTTGGTATATTGGGAGTACCTTTAAGTTTAGTTTTCGATCCGGATTCCTATTATTATGGTGTACTACCTGTACTATCTCAGGCAGTAGATATGATGGGCGGAGATCCACTTTCTGTAGCAAGGGCCTCTATTGCAGGTCAGATGACTTTAGGATTCCCAATCAGCCCGCTTACAGGTGCAACATTCTTGCTTACAGGGCTCGCAGGAATTGACCTTGCAGAGCATCAGAGAAAAACTCTGCCTTTAGCATGGGGGGCATCTATTGTAATAGTAATCGTTGCAGCTATAACTGGAGCTATAGCATTTTAGGGGATAGATAATTTGGTACTGTCTGGCAGTTAATGTTTGGACAGCAGAATTTAAGGAGATAATAAAAATGAAAAAAATCAGAATTGGAAGTGGAGCTGGATATGCAGGAGACCGTATAGAACCAGCAGTAGAACTGATGGAAAAGGGCAATCTTGATTACATCATATTTGAATGCCTGGCTGAAAGGACGATTGCAATCGGCCAACAGGATAAAATGAAGGACCCCCAAAAAGGATACAATCAGTTGCTGGAAGCAAGAATGAGAAAGATTCTTCCTCTTGCAAAAAAGAACGGCATTAAAGTTATTACAAATATGGGTTCGGCAAATCCTCTTTCAGCGGCAGACGTGACGGTTACAATCGCTAAAGAGCTTGGTGTAAAAGGACTTAAAATTGCAGCAGTGACAGGTGATGATATTTCTGACAGCATTACAAAGTATTATGATAATGAGGTTCTTGAATTAGGATGCCCTCTAGGAACGATAAAGGAATCTATTTTATCTACAAATGTTTATTGTGGAGCCGATGGTATTATTGAAGCTTTAAAGAATAATGCCGACATTATTATTACTGGTAGAGTTTCTGATCCAGCACTTGCTATAGGACCCCTTGTTCACGAATTTGGATGGAATGTTAAGGATGACGCTGACAAGATGGGGCAGGCAGTTTTAGTAGGGCATCTGCTTGAATGTGGTGGTCAGGTAACCGGAGGATATTATGCGGACCCTGGATATAAGGATGTTCCCAATTTAGAAATACTTGGATTCCCCCTTATTGAAATTGATGAAACTGGTGAATTTATAGTAACTAAAGTAGAAGGCTCTGGAGGAATGGTGACAACCGACACTTGTAAGGAACAGATGATTTATGAAATTCATAATCCAGAAAAATATATGACTCCAGATGTTATTGCAGATTTTTCACATGTAACTTTTACACAGATGGAAAAGGATGTAGTACAGGCGGCACATGCTACTTCACACGGCAGGCCAGAAACACTAAAAGTTAGTGTTGGATACAAAGACTGCTTTATAGGAGAAGGTGAGATTAGCTATGGTGGATTAAACTGTATGAATCGAGCAAGATTAGCAGCAGATATTGTCGAAAAACGTCTAAAGCTAATAGGCGTTGAGATGGAAGAATACAGAACAGACTACATTGGATATAATTCACTATACAAAAATGATATTTCTAATAAAATAGCTCCTGACCATTTTTCTGAAATTCGAGTAAGATGCTCAGGAAGAACAAAAGATAAGGCAAATGCAACATTGATTGCCAATGAAGTAGAAGCATTATATACAAATGGTCCTGCAGGTGGAGCAGGTGCTACAAAAAAGGTCTCAGAAGTGGTTTCAATTTGTTCCATTTTTGTCCCAAGAGAAATTGTAGATATAAAAGTGTCATATCAGGAGGTGTAGAAAATGAAATTAAAAGATATTGCACATTCAAGAACAGGGGATAAAGGAGATATTTCAAACATCTCTTTGATACCTTATGATGAAAAAGATTATGAAATGCTAAAGAAAAAAGTTACTCCAGAAAAAGTCAAAGAATATTTTGGAGAAATCTGTAAGGGTGAAGTGGTTCGTTATGATATTGACAGCATTTGTGCTATGAATTTTGTGTTGGATAAAACTTTAGGCGGTGGTGTAACCAGATCGCTTGCCCAAGATAAGCACGGTAAGGCACTGTGCATGGCTCTTATGGAAATGGAAATTTAGAGGTCAGTCTGATGGGTAATTACAATTGACTAGGTCTGATAAAAGTGCTGTTTCGTCATGAAGCAGCACTTTTAAGATTGTAAAAAGTCTATAAAGGCTGTGCAGTTAATCTAATTCAATACTGCTCATTTGATGCATAGATTTTCCCATGGAAGCTGCAATTTCTTGTATTTCAGTATATACGGAGGTTGCGTTAGATGAAAGTTCACCAATTTCATTTGCAACCACTGCGAAGCCAACGCCTGCTTGTCCGGCTCTGGCGGCCTCTACCGATGCATTAATTGCTAATATGCGCTCCATTGAAGCCACACGCTGTAAATCTTTAGTTCTGCTGTTAATAGTTTTTATTGACTGTATAACATTTTGTGATAATTAAACGAAAAATTGATGTTGATAATACTGTAATCCTTATAAAGAGTATAAGCAATGTAAAAAATTGTTATCAAGGTGCATTTTTATAGTCAAGATAGCCAACTGCTCTGTTACGGCCTAGTTCTTTTGCTTTATATAAGCTTTTATCTGCCATATGTATTAAATCTTTGTAGCTGTCCGAGCTGCAGGTATTTAATTCCGCAAATCCAATACTTACTGTAATGATGTTATCAGGGGATTCCTTGAATGAAATTTGCAGATATCTTACCGCTTTTAAAATTTCTTGGCATATTAAGCTGATTTCTTCATAATTATACTTTTGTCCTAAAGCAATAAATTCTTCTCCACCATACCGAAAAATTTCTAAGCCATATCGTTTAAATAACGAAGAAAAACATTTTCCCAATTTTTTAAGACAGGCGTCACCTTTTAGATGTCCATAGCAGTCGTTATACTTTTTAAAATAATCAATATCCAGCATAATTACTACAGATAAAGAATGCAACCCAAAGGTGTCATCCCAATTCTCAATGGTATCTAATAATTTACGGCGGTTAAAAAGAGAAGTAAGTATATCTGTATCACGCTGTTTTGTCAATTTACGCTGCATTTCCATATTCTCCACTCGGATAGAATACATAATCTGACCGACTATAATGCCCATGATACAAAAAACAACGCAATTGGTTATATCAACAATAGCAATCGATAAAGTCTGATATAAATAAGATATAATGCAGAAAACCATAGACATGAAGATTATGATACTATTTATGCGCCATCGTTTATCCAAAATCAGCATAGGAGCCATAAGCAGTAAGCACATAAAGGTAACGGAAGCTGAACTGGGAGGAACAAAAATGCCAAGATATATAGCAGCAATAAAACAATAAATTAAATATATATATGTAATTAGCAAAACTAAATTCCTGTGTTTAGAAGTAATAAATTTTGAAATCAAAAAAACTATCATCGACACCATAGACCCGATACCATAGAAAGGTGTTAATAGATGATCAGAAGTGAGAACACTGATGAAAAACAAAACTGCCCATATTAATGTAACAATAGAGGATAATTGCGTGAGTATTTTATTATTTAGTTTAGATATTTCTTGAAAATTTCGAACAAATATATTATTTTTAATCATTTTAAGTTAGTCCCTTTTGCAATTAGTATAACATGGAGTATATCATTTAAAATCATAGTCTGCAATGAGTGTATTTCTAAATAACGACAAATTTGAAGTATAGGCTGAATAATGATAAAATGATATAATCTACAGTGAATAGACCATATAAAGTATAAGGAGGCGGGCTATGCCTTTTAATTCATTCGAAAATTACCCTATGTCATGGAAACCAGTTATAGACAAGGAAAAGCGTGCGCTTTACAGAACACTGGCCAGTCAGCTGGAAGAGGATATTGTGAAGGGAAAGCTTTTGCCGGGGACAAAGCTTCCACCACAAAGGGAATTGGCAGATTTTTTAGATATAAATGTAAGTACTGTTTCAAAGGCTTTTAAAGTTTGTGAACTAAAAGGCTTGCTTAGTGCAATTGTGGGGAGCGGGACTTATGTTTCTTTTGATGCGTTGTCTAATGTGCGTTTGTTAGCGGAGAATACACCAACACAGATTATTCAGATGGGCACAACCGTACCTGATTATGATGCCAACGAGTTTATTATGCAAATGCTAAAGAAAATGGTAAACGAGCAGGGTAAAGAGAACTTATTCAGCTATGCAAGCCCTAATGATACGCTGTGGCAGAAAGATGCGGCGGTTCTATGGATGAAAAAGTGCGGTTTTGATACAAAAAACAAAAATATCTTATTTGCTAATGGTGGTCAGAATGCGATTGCAGCAATACTCGTTGGGTTATTTAAATACGGTGATAAGATTGGTGTTGCGCCACATACTTACTCAGATATGAAGGCCGCAGCAAATATGTTTGGCATTCAGTTAGTTCCAATTGATTTTATCGGAAAGAAAGATGAATTAAATAGTGAAGCGTTGATATATTCCTGTAAAAAAAATAATTTAAAAGGAATATATATTATACCGGATCATCAGAATCCAACTACACATACCATGTCAATTAAAACAAGAAAAGAGCTGGGGCATATTGCATGTGAGCAGGGGCTAGTCATAATTGAAGATGGCACCTATCATTTGATGAGTACGCCCAAGGCAGCTATAGCTGCCTTTGCACCAGAGAATACAATTTACATTGCAAGTTTATCAAAAGCCATTGCACCAGGGTTAAGGCTGGCATATGTGGCAGCACCAGATCAATATAGAACACAGATATCCAATGCATTATATAATATGAACATAACTGTTTCACCGTTGATGGCCGGGTTAGCTGCTCGGCTGATTATTTCTGGTCAAGTAGAGAAAGTATTAGAAATACATAGGAAAAAGAACGTTCTTAGAAATGAGAAAGTGAATAAGTATTTGTCTGAGTATGATTGCAGAGGAGAAAATACAGGGATATTCCGATGGCTTCTGTTGCCAGAGCAAATGAGTGGCGCTGATTTTGAAGCCCTTGCATTTAAACATGGAGTCCAGGTTTATGCTGCGGAGAGATTTGCAGTTGGAAATACCGTTCCAGAAAGGGCAGTCAGAGTAGCCGTATGTGGTACGGGTTCTATCGAAGAGTTAGAACAGGGACTGAGAATTATAAAGGAGTTACTTGCTCCTTTATAAAGGTAGTATTAAAATAAAATTGTACGCCATACATTAAAATAATTGTATGGCATTTTTTTATGTGCTAATATAACTAATTATACCAAAAAATACAGATTAGGAGGACTACTTGTTTTGAAAAATTTCCGTTTTGCTGTGAAAGAAATCATACCAATCATGTTTGAATACATATTTGTTGGAATTGCTTTTGGTGTACTATTAAATGATGCAGGTTATTCGGCTATATGGGCGTTTATATGTGGCTTTTTTATTTATGCTGGTTCTATGCAGATTGTAATGATATCGCTTATGACATCAGGGGTACCTTTATATATGATAGCAGTCATGACCTTCTTTATTAATGCAAGGCATATTTTTTACGGTTTAGGCTTTGTAAATAAATTCCGTCAAATGGGATGGAAGTATCCATATATGGTATTAACTATGACAGATGAAACTTATTCCGTCCGATGTGATATAAGATATCCTGAAGAGGTGGATGAAGAGAAAGTAGACTTTTATATCGCATTGCTGCCTCATTTACTATGGACTATTAGCTGCACTGTTGGTGCCCTGCTAGGTGAAATGCTGAACTTTGATATGACGGGCATAGAATTTTCTGCAACTGCATTCTTTGTTACAGTATGCGTGAACCAGTGGAAGCAGTTTGGCTCACGTATTCCTGCAATCGCGGGCTTTATTAGTGGTATGCTGTTTTACGTTATGTTTGGTGCAGAGCATTTCCTCTTGCCAGCATTGTCGGTTAGTTTAATTGTACTTATTATAATGAAGGATAGAATAACGTTGCAGATGGGAGGGATGGAGAATGTCAAATAGTGTGATTTACTTTGTGGTTATAATCTCCATTGTAGCCCTGGTAACCTGGCTGACTCGTGCGATTCCTTACATATTATTTGGAGGGCAGAAAGAACTACCTGCGACTGTTGAGTACCTCGGTAATGTCCTTCCGGCTTCCATTATGATTATTTTAGTAATTTACTGCCTTAGAAATA
The DNA here is from genome assembly GCF_032051575.1 of Aminipila sp. Taxonomy (NCBI): domain Bacteria; kingdom Bacillati; phylum Bacillota; class Clostridia; order Peptostreptococcales; family Anaerovoracaceae; genus Aminipila; species Aminipila sp. The sequence goes on from NZ_DAMBYD010000002.1 coordinate 75,126, forward strand.
TCAATTTAACAGCTTTTCCTTTTGGATTAGCAGAACTGATTTCTGTGGGAGTTGTTATTTTAGCGCAGATTATCAAGAAGGACAGTATTTTAAGTATGGTATTAGGGACTGTCTGCTATATGGTTTTAATCAGAACGCTGTTCGCAGGGTAAAATTGAGTACTATAAAATTTGTGATAAAGAATAAACATCAGAACGCCTATGGGCTAACAAAGGCAGCTGGCTGCGGACTTGTTCCACTACATCTAAGTTTAACTCCTGGATGGTATATCCTTCCTTCTCATCCATTTGATTCAGGATATCACCCCAAGGTGAAACGATAATACTGTGTCCCCAGGAGATGTATTTGGAGGACAGATTACGGGCAGGGGCAGTTCCGGCAACATAAACCTGATTGTCTATGGCTCTGGAACGAAACATTATTTCCCAATGAGCGGGCCCTGTTGTCATATTAAACGCAGCAGGAACCAGAATAATCTTTGCACCTTGATCTACCATAATGCGGGATAATTCTGGAAAACGGAAGTCATAACAGATGCAAAGTCCAATTTTACAAAATTCTGTGTCAAAAACAGTAGGCTGACTGCCAGCGGTCAGAGTGTCTGATTCTTTAAAACTTTGGCCATTTTTTATATTTATATCAAATAAGTGCATTTTTCGATGTTTTGCAATTTGTTCTCCCTGCGGGTTAAATACATATGCAGTATTATAAACATTGCCCTCATCGTCTTTCTCAGGAATAGACCCTGCTGAAAGATAGATATGATATTGTTTTGACAAGGCAGAACAAATACTCCATATTTCCCCCTTTTCTTTTTCTGCAAAAATAGGGAAGCTGGAGGTATTATAGGGGCAGGTAAACATTTCAGGCAAAGTAATCAGGTCGATTCCTTGACTGCAAACCTTATCCATAAAAGAAGATATATACTTGAGAATCTGATTTTTTTCTGGAACAACTTGCGTTTGAAGTTGTGCTATTCTTATAGTATTCATATATTTTACCTCCTGTCTTTTAAACAAATAATATATATATAATTGTATGAAGTCAATTAAAAATAATGATTTGAGGAATGCTATTCATAGTAGCATAAACTTAATAATAATTTAATTTTCCCTTAACACAATAAACATATTCATATGTTAAACTAGTATAGTGATATATATGATGCAAAAAAGGTTTGTTGCCGGATGTGGAGGCAGCAAGGAGAAAGAAGAGGAAAATATGAATAAGAAACAGATAACATTTGAGGACATTAAAAATAGTGTAGAGATTTCTACCTATATCAAAAAGGGAAATGACCTACTAGGAGCAATAGGCTTCACTGAACATGGATTTGCCCATGCAGGAAAGGTAGCTGAGAGAGCAGCAGAAATTTTGACTGTTCTAGGTTATGATGAGAGAACCATAGAGCTTGCTAAAATAGCAGGATATATACATGACATTGGAAACTGCATAAACAGACATGACCATGCGCAGAGTGGGGCGGTTATGGCCTTTAGGATCTTAGATCGTATGAAATTTGATGCGGAAGAACTGGCAGACATAATTGGAGCTGTGGGTAATCATGATGAAGGCACAGGTATTGCATTTAGCCCGATTTCAGCAGCGTTAATCTTAGCAGATAAGTCAGATGTAAGAAGAAGCCGTGTCCGCTATAAGAACAGAAATGAAGAAAAATTATCAGAGGACATACATGATCGTGTAAATTATGCGGTGCACCATACCCACTTGACCGTTAGTACTGAAGAAAAGTCCATATTACTTGAACTAAATATTGATACTGAAATTAGTGCAGTGATGGAATACTTTGAAATCTTTCTAACAAGAATGGTGATGTGCCGTAATGCCGCTCAGTTCCTAGGGTTATCCTTTGAATTAAGTATTAACAACATTAGGTTGTTATAAATTCATAAAATGTTATAAAACTGGTCTTTGATTCATACAGGGGCCAGTTTTTGTTTAGTTGAAATAGTATTTTGATTTTGATATACTTAAGCCTATATAAAGTAATTGAGGAGAAGAATATGAGCAGTAGAAAAGAATCTATATTGAAGGAAAGGGACAGCTTTAGCACGAAATTTGGTTTTGTTATGGCTTGCATTGGTGCTTCAGTAGGAATGGGTAACATCTGGCTCTTCCCGTATAGAGTGGCAGAATTTGGTGGAGCGGCGTTTTTAATTCCATATTTTATATTTGTGGTGATATTAGGATTTACAGGTTTAATTGGTGAAATGGCATTAGGACGTGCTATGGGAACTGGACCTATAGGCGCTTTTGAAAAAGCTTTTAAACAGCGAGGGTGGAAAGGCGGCGCAATAGTTGGATTTATTCCCACAATTGGTTCCTTAGGTATCGGTATCGGATATGCTGTGGTTATAGGATGGATTCTAAGGTATTTGGTTGGAGCCATTGCAGGGAATTTTATTGCGGAAGAAAGTGCTGGTGCGTATTTTGGGGCTATTGCAGGGAATTTTGGTAGTATACCATGGCACATGATTGGACTTGTAATAACTTTCATATTTATGATATTTGGTATTTCAGGTGGAATAGAAAAAATGAATAAAGTATTAATGCCGATTTTCTTTGCATTATTTGTAATATTGGCTGTGAGAGTGTCATTTTTAGAAGGGGCAGCAGGTGGATATGCTTATTTATTTTCTCCAAAATGGAGTGCTTTGGCCAATCCCAAGACTTGGGTATTTGCATTAGGACAGGCTTTCTTTTCTTTGTCTTTAGCAGGCTCAGGGACCTTAGTTTATGGCAGTTACTTGAAAAAGGATGCAAATGTTATACAATGTGCCACCAGGGTTGCATTCTTTGATACCACAGCAGCTCTTCTGTCTGCTTTGGTTATTATACCTGCAGTATTTGCTTATGGCTTAGAAATGGGTGCAGGCCCTGGATTATTATTTATAACAATGCCAGAGGTATTTAGAGATATACCTTTTGGACAGATTGTTGCAATTGCTTTTTTCTTTGCAGTCTTCTGTGCGGGAATTACTTCACTTGTTAATTTGTTTGAAACACCTGTTGAAGCTATTCAGGAACGAATGGGCGTAAGCAGGCCTATGGCTATAGTCATTGTAGCCATTATTGCATTTGGAGCAGGTGTGTTTATTGAGGGCGATCTGCTTTCGCCTTGGATGGATATTGTATCGATTTACATAGTGCCTATGGGAGCTCTTTTAGCTGCACTTGTTATGTTTTGGGTTTGCGAGCCGTGGTTTGCCAGAGATCAAATTCAGCTGGGTATCCAAAAGAGAATCGGTGGGTGGCTGGAACCAATGACAAAATTTGTCTTTTGCGGAATTGCAATCATAGTTTATATTTTAGGTTTGGTATATGGCGGAATTGGTTAAAATTAATAGCATGATAGAACAAAATAAGATATAGAGTTTAATTTTTAGGAGGATAATATAAATGAAAAACAGACAGATTATTATGAGTCAGGTAATGCTTCCGAATCAGGCTAATGTAGCAGGAAATGTACACGGTGGCGAGATCATGAAGTTTATGGATACAGCAGCTGGGGCTGTTGCAATGAGATATGCTAAAAGCAATTGTGTAACAGCAAGAGTGGACGAGTTAGAATTTCATCTGCCTATTTTTGTAGGGGCTTTAGTTACTTGTACAGCTACAGTAGTATATGTAGGAAAAACCTCAATGGAGGTATTTGTAAATGTGGAAGTGGAAGATTTAGAATCCAATAATGGTCCACAAAAAGCATTATCTGCATATTTTACTATGGTGGCAATGGGTAGAAACGGAAAACCTCAGTCTGTTCCAGAATATATCCCACAGACAGAAGAAGAAATTCAGCGACACGAGGAAGCTAAAATTAGGATTGAAGAACATAAGGCAAAGAAAAATCGATTAGCATAATAAAATTGGAAGTGAAATTGTGAACAACAAACTTCGTTTTGAAAAAAGGATAATACAGATATCTATGGCAGGAAGTACTCTTTTTATGATAGCAGAAGGTATCATGGCGTACATTACCAGGTCAAGTTCTATTTTGATGGACTGTATATTTGATACTGCAGATTTAATTATGATAGGACCTTTTTTACTGCTAATACCACTATTGTATAAGCCTGTTACGGAAAAACGTCCGTATGGATTCTCACAAGTAGAATCTCTTTTTGTTATTATAAAATGCAGCATTTTACTTGGAGTCACAGCCCAGTTGGTCTTTTATAGCGTGCAGATCATAATAAAAGGTGGAAATCATGTAAATGCAGGGATTGTTGCAGCGTTTGAAATGTCTTTATCCATGGGATGTATAGTGATTTATGCTATTTTAAAACATTACAATAAAAGTTTTTCATCGCCCTCTATTAAAGCAGATCTCTATATGTGGAAAATAGACATTATAAGCAGCCTTGGTGTAGGGCTTGCTTTTATTGCTCAAATAATGTTGAAAGAAACAAATTTAAATTGGTTTATTCCATATATTGACCCATCTATAGCAATTATTATGGCCATTGGGTTTACCATCGAACCTTTTAAAATGATTGTTGAAGGAATTAAAAGTTTAGTACTTTTTGCCCCAAAGATGGAAATAATGGATCATATAAGGGTTGTAGTGAATAAGCATTTTGAGGATTATCCATACACTGTAAGCTTCTTGGATGTAATTCAGACAGGAAGAAAGGCATGGGTGGAAATATATATTAAGAGTGAAAGTGATATAGTAAAAATCAGTCAGCTTAAAAAGGCTCATGATGAAATCAAAAAAGAGCTAAGAGAAAGTTTTGATCAAATATATGTTGAATTAATACCAGAGAGTTTTGAATAGATAAAAAGATGAAGTTAATAGGAGCAGAATATGAGTAAAATATTATATTTAGAGTGCTATTCAGGTATAAGTGGGGATATGACCGTTGGTGCATTATTAGACTTAGGTGCTGATCAAAAGGTACTTGAAGAATCACTTGGAAGTCTGAACTTAGAAGGGTATCATCTTCACTTTGGACGAACTAAAAAGTGCGGAATAGATGCCTTTGATTTTGATGTACATTTACAACATGAGCATGAACATCATCATGACCATACACATGAAGAACATCATCAACACCAACATGGTGAAGAACACGAGCATCACCATGAACATAGAAATATAAACGATATTTATAAAATAATAGGCCAGTTGAAGGCTAGCGAAAAAGTAAAAGCGTTAGCACAAAGGATGTTTGATATTGTTGCAGAGGCAGAAGCAAAGGCTCACGGAATTCCTACGGAAGAAGTCCATTTTCATGAGGTTGGGGCTATTGATTCTATTATAGATATTGTTGCTGTGGCTGTGTGTATCGAAAACCTTGGCATAGATCAAGTAATTGTTTCCCCCTTGTCAGAAGGGCATGGCTATGTAAAATGCCAGCATGGTGTAATTCCAGTTCCGGTTCCTGCAACCGTCAATATTGCGGCGGAACATTCCCTGGTACTGAAGTTGACGGATAATGAAGGGGAGATGGTTACACCAACAGGTGCCGCTATTGCCGCAGCGTTAAATAGCGGCAGATCTTTACCTGCCAGTTATACCATATCCCAAATTGGTATTGGTTCAGGAAAAAAGGACTTTAAGAATGCCAATATATTAAGAGCTATGATTATTGAAGAGGTTGTAGCGAGTAATAGCCATGCAGCTTCAGTTAAAGGATCAGATCAATTATGGCAGCTAGAGACCAATATTGACGACTGCAGTGGAGAGGCCATGGGATTTACCTTAGAGTGTTTATGTGAAGCTGGTGCTGCAGATGCGTGGTTTACACCAATATATATGAAGAAAAACAGACCAGCATATCTACTCCAAGTACTTTGCACATATGAGCAGATGGAGCAAATGGAGAATATTATTTTTGCACATACTACAACTGTGGGAATACGTAGAATCCAGGTAGAAAGAACCATCCTTGAACGTGAGATAAAACAGGTTAAGACTCCTTATGGAAACGTAGCAGTAAAGGTATGCAGCCATAAAGACAACACTTATTTTTATCCTGAATATGAAGATATTAAAAGAGTTTGTTTAGAACAACATAAGAATTACAAGGATGTTTATCAGGAAATAATCAGACATTGTAAATAAGAATAAAGCAGCAGCTATGATGGTGAAAAACATAAATTTACCATTTTGGCTGTTTTTTTATATAATAGAAAATATCGTGGCCAAGCCACATTTTTTATATACAGAAAATGGATATTAAATAATTCATAATTGTTAATAAACCGTTAATAAATAAGATATATAATATTAAACATCATGTTTTAGAATGAATATTGTCAAAGAGCTTAAGCAATAATTTGATAAAAAGAATTGTCCATTGAAAGCAAGGACTAGAGATTAGAATAAAAAACCATAGGAGGGTATTGGGATGAAAAATTTAAACTTTAAAGGGAGAAAGCATGCAGTAACTGCTACTTGTCTGCTGGTAGGGATGTTTGTGCTGACTTCGGCGGCATATGCAAATTATGATGATTCAAGGGGATATACGAGCTACAAAGATGCGGTTAAAGATTTAGCTTTTTACCAAGATAACTTTTCGGCAGATGGGGAAATGTCCATACTAGTTGATGGCGAAAAGATGGCAACCATTAAAGGGGCACTTAAACTAGATGGCGATGATTATTATATACGCACAGTAAGTGAAGCTAGTTCAAAGAAGGAAGGCAGTAAGTCTGAAAGTATACAAGTTTATAAAGACGGAAAAGCTTATTATTACTCTCCAGATTCAAATTCTTATTGGAAGTCTGAAGGGGCTGAAAGCCTTAGACCTGACATGAGCGATCCAGCCGTGAAGAAAGGGATTAAATTTGCAGAATTATTTGCAGATTCTATGGTAGGAGATTTAAAGAATAACTTTGTGCTGGCATCTAAAGATGGTGACAACAGAACCTATTCAGTAAATGTTTCAGGTAGTCAGATTCCGGAGGTTGTAAATGCAGGTATCTCATTGATGTTTACAGCGGCTAACAATGCTGATAGGTCACAGTCCTCATATGTAACTTATGAAAGCTACGAAAAGACACTGGCAGCTTATTATGAGGCGCAGACTGGAAAAAAATTAGCTGACGATTTTTATGATGAGACTAACGATGAATCAAATAAAGTTTTAAAAGATTTCGATAAAAAATACAGTGATGTTTTAAAATCAAAAGGGAATACTGGCATACTTTATGTAAAGGCAGATGGAACTTATGATTACTATAAGACTTATGCTGAATATGAAAAAAATGTTAAGCCAAGCAATGTTGCAACAAATGATATTATGGCTATGTTAGGAACTGATCCTTATATTGACAGTGCAGCCAGCACTTTTACGCTTGATAAAGATGGCAAACTAGTTTCAGACCAATCGGAGGCTACTATGACAGGTGTGGATAGCAAAGGCAAAAAGCACACCATCACTATGAAGGTTGCCTACAATATATCCGATTATGGAACAACAAAGGTTGATACCTTTGATACAAATGGAAAAACTGAACAAAAATAAATGAAATGAATAATTTTACTAAGCTGGCAGGGCTGTAATCAGACCTGCCAGTCTTTAGTTATTAGGCTTTTGTTTTTGTTATATATTTTAAAATCGCAATAGGTTATAATTGTTAATAAACAGTTAATAATTTAGATATATAATGTTAAAAACTATGCTTTAGAATAAATATTGTCAGAAGGTGCTGAGCACGGTAATCTAGATAAGGTTTACAGCTGCAGCCCAGGGACAGGGATTAAAATAAAAGACAATAGGAGGTATTGGGATGAAGAAATTTACTTTTAAAGGAAGAAAGCATGCTGTAACAGCTACGTGCCTTATTGCAGGGATGTTTGTGCTGACTTCGGCAGTATATGCAAACTATGATGATTCAAGAGGATATACAAATTATAAAGATGCGGTTAAGGATTTAGTTCTTTACCAAGACAATTTTACAGTAGATGGGGAAATGTCTGTATTAATTGATGGTAAAGAGATGGCAACCATGAAAGGGAATTTTAAACTGGATAACGATGACTTTTACTTGCAGACCGTAAGTGAAGACAGTTTTAGTGAAGGGGATAACAAGTATGAAAATATACAAGTTACAAAAGATGGGAAGGAATTTTCTTATTATCCGAAAACAAATTCTTATACAATATCTGAAGCCTCTAATGATTTCAGACCAGATATGAGTGATCCGACAATGAAGAAAGGCGTTAGATTTGCGGAGTTGTTTGCAGATGCGATGGTAGGAGATCTGAAAAATAATTTTGTGTTGTCCTCCAAAGAGGGAGATAACAGAACTTATTCGGTAAACGTTTCAGGAAGCCAGATTCCGGAAGTAGTAAATGCAGGAATATCACTTATGTTTACCGCAGCAAATAATCAGGATTATTCAAATTATTCAGCTATAGAATATGAAAATTATCAAAAGACTTTTGCGGCTTACTATGAAGAACAGACCGGTAAGAAAATGACTGAGGACATGTATAATGAATGGAATGAAGAAATAGAAAAAATAAATGAAGATTTTTATGGGAAATATGAGGATGTTTTAGAGGCAAAAGGGGATGTTGGAATCGTATATGTAAAGGCTGATGGAACTTATGAGTATTACAAGACTTATGATGAATACAACAAAAACGTTCAGTCTAATGCTTTTAACGATCGTAATATTATGAAGCTGTTAGGAAATGATCCTTATATTGATAGTGCAGCTTGCAATTTTACACTTGATAAAGATGGAAAAATCGTTTCAGACGAAATGGAAGCATCTATGACAGGAGTGGACAGTCAGGGTAAAAAGCACACAATTACTATGAAGGCAAACTATAAGGTATCTGATTATGGAACAACAAAGGTTGATGCCTTTGATACAGCAGGCAAGACTAAAACAAACTAAGATGAACTAGTATATTTAAGCAGGTGGGCCTGATTGCGGGCCTGCCATGCTTTGGTTATGGTTCAGAGTTTTTAGAAGGGGAAATATAAATGGAAAAAATACTTGAAGTGAATAATCTAACAAAACTTTACAAGAATGGGAGAGGCGTTAAAAATATAAATTTTTCCATTGAAAAAGGTGATGTTGTAGGGTTGCTTGGACCAAATGGATCGGGCAAAACTACAATTATGAAAACCATTATGGGGCTGGCACATGGCAGTGAGAATAGTGTCACAGTATTTGGAAATGATGTAGAGATGGATGTAGAAACAACCTTGAAAGAGGTAGGGGGATTAATTGAGCGGCCGGCTATTTTTGAACACTTGTCAGCTAGAAATAATTTGAAGATGATGGCAAGATATTATCCAAATGTAGATGATGCCAGAATTCAGCATGTACTGGAAGTGGTAAGAATCAGTCAATACCAGAAAGAAAAGTGCGGAAAGTTTTCATTAGGTATGAAACAACGACTGGGATTAGCACTTGCTATACTATCAGATCCAGAGCTGGTTATACTGGATGAACCTACAAATGGATTAGATATTGAAGGAACGGTAGAAATAAGGGAAATCATAAAAAAGATGGCAGCAGAAAAAGGAACGTCGTTTTTAATTGCCAGCCATCTTGCACCTGAGATTGAAAAAACCTGCAATAAGGTAGCTATTGTTCATGATGGAGAATTATTATCCTTTGAGACAATGGATGAAGCATTAAGGTTAAATCCTACTTTAGAAGACTATTTTTTGTCAAAAGTAAAAGACAAGAGAGGCTCGGTAGTGATTTAGCCAATTGTAAAGACAGAACTTAATGAGGAATACAGGAGGAATGTTCGGTGACAACATTTATTGCAAGTTTGCAAAATGAATTAATGAAAATATTTACAAGAAAGAAATTTTTTGTATTACTTATAATAGAAATACTTATTTGTATTTTATGTGGAGGTGTCAATTATTTAATAGGAAAAGCATCTGCAGGGGCTGTTTCCACATCCTTGATGCTTTCTAATATGCCTATGAACATGCTATCATTTTTTATTCAGATATATGTACCTCTTATGATACTTATGGCTTCTTCTGATTTGTTTGCGTCAGAGGTGCAGGATGGAACCATAAGGGCTTCATTTATGAGGCCGGTAAGCCGGTTTAAATTGTATGCATCAAAGGTAACAGCCATTACGATTATGGCAGTAATCTATTTAGCAGTATTATTTGTTTTAACAACCATTATGAAATTAGTTGGCGGCTCAGGGGTTGCGTCAGCTACAGGAATAGTGGATAGCTTCTTTGCTTATTTTCTAGATATATTCCCAATAATAGTTTTGGTTCTATTTGCAGCTATGCTGAATCAACTATTAAACAGCCCCTCGCTTTCTATTGTTATTTGCGTTATAATCTATATCGGACTATATATATTGGGAATAGTTGTACCTCAGGCAAGTGGACTTCTATTTACTGGTTACTTACAGTGGCATAATCTATGGTTGGGAGTAACACTTCCGTTTGGGGCTATGCTTTCAAAAATTGGTCTGATTTTTGGTTATGGATTGGTCTTTGGGTGCATTGGATATTATTTATTTGAAAGAAAAGAAGTGTAAAGCAAGATGAAATCTCTAAGAGGACGTTTTATAAGAGCAACTATATTAATGGCAATAATTTCAACAGCACTGGTAATTTTTGTTACCTTGCTGTTGTTATTTGTTTTTTCAGTTTGTGAACCTTATGGATTTGAACGGATTTGGATGGGGATTAGCAATATGTCACTTGAAACCCATAGCGATGGACATAATTTTGTCATATATGCTGTTTTATGGGCTATACTTGCTATGGGCACGATTCTATTAACATGTACATTTTTAAGTGCCAAGTTGTCAAGAGATATGTTGAAAGCTATAAAGCAATTACAGCGGGCAGCAGAGAATATTACAGAAGGCAACTTAAACTTTGAAGTAATGGCATGTAAAGATCAAGAACTAAATGACCTATGTAATGCTTTTGATGAGATAAGGAAAAAATTAAAAGCCAATGCAGAACAGGAAATTAAGAGCAAGGAAGAGCGAAATATGCTTATGGCAAATTTATCCCATGATATGAGAACACCGATTACAACCATAAAAGGGTATTTGGAAGGAATAAAAGACGGGGTTGCTAATTCACCTGAAAAACTGGACAAATATTTAGATACGATATATAGCAAGGCAATAGTACTTCAAAGGCTTGTAGATAACATGGCGGAATACTCCGAATTAGAACTTGGGAGAATGCAGTATGCATTTGAATTTGTGAATATTACAGAACTGCTGAATAGTTTGGTGCGGGGATACAAAGCTGAAGTGCAAGAGCAGGGATTAAACATGGAAAGTAATATTGTATCAGAGGAATTGACTATTGTTGGCGATAAGAGCAAACTAAAAAGAGTATTTGATAATTTAGTATCAAATGCGATAAAATACAATAAAGAAGGCGGTACCATTTCCATAAGCATGGAAAATGAAAGAAAAGGTGCGCTAATTTGTATATGTGATACAGGAAAAGGAATCAAAGAAAAAGATATAAATAAAGTATTTGATGGATTTTATAGAGGCGATGCCGCAAGAAGTAATATAAAAGGCAATGGATTGGGTTTGGGTATTTCTAAACAAATTATTGAGAGTCACCACGGAAAAATCTGGATTAAGAGCGAGGAAAATATAGGCACAGAAGTGTATATATATATGCCGTTACGAAGCTTCTAATCGTTGAATGGAGGAAAATATGAGAATTTTAGTTATAGAAGATGACAAGAGCATAGCGGAATTAGAACGTGATTATTTAGAGATAAATGGATACGAATGCGACATTGCATCAGATGGTATTACTGGCCTTGATATGGCATTAAAAAATGAATATACACTTGTAATTCTTGATATAATGCTTCCAGGGATTGATGGGTTTGAACTTTGTGCAAAGTTTAGAGAGCAAAGTGACACGCCCGTTATCATACTATCAGCTAAAGAAGATGATATTGACAAGGTTCGAGGTTTAGGACTAGGGGCAGATGACTATATGACTAAGCCTTTTAGCCCAAATGAACTGATGGCAAGAGTAAAAAGCCATATAACAAGATACGACCGTCTTACTGGAAATGGGGGCAGTAAGATTGGACAAAATAGGACCTTAAAGGTGAGAGGGCTAGAGATTGATAAAGATAGCCGCAGAGTATTTGTAAATGATGAAGAAAAGATTATGCCGGCAAAAGAGTACGATTTATTGTTATTTTTGGCAGAAAATCCAAATAGGGTCTTTTCAAAAGAGCATATTTTTGATAGAATTTGGGGCATGGATGCTATCGGAGATGTTTCTACAGTTACTGTGCATGTTCGAAGGCTGAGAGAAAAAATAGAGCTGGACATGGACAATCTTCAATATATCGAGACTGTTTGGGGTGTAGGCTATAGATTTAAAGGATAGAAAGAAGATTTAGTATGAGATGTAGAAAAGTATTTGCAGTTATTTTGTGTTTAGTTATGTTGGTCGCATATAGTAATGTCTGTTATGCAGAGGAGTCAGTTAATAGTCCGGAAAATGAGCATTTATATATACCCATATTAATGTATCATCATTTTGTTAAAGATCCGCAGTCAAAAGAACTGGCTGGTGCTGCAATTACAGAAGAAAAATTTGAGGAAGATATGACTTATTTATCTGAGAATAAATATACAGCATTGCTGCCACAGGATTTAAAAGCTATAGAAGAAGGGAAAATGAAAATTCCGGAAAATCCTATAATGATTACATTTGATGATGGTTATGAATCTGCTTACACAATAGCATATCCTATACTTAAAAAAACAGATATGAAGGCTACAGTATTTGCCATAGTAGGAAACGTTGAAAATCCAAGAAAGAACGAAATAAAAAAACTAAATTGGGGGCAAATGAAAGAGATGTATGAAAGCGGAGTGTTCGACATCCAAAGCCATTCATACAATTTACATAACCAGGACCTAAAAGGAAAATACATGAAATTCCTGGTGAATGGCATACAAAAGGGCCTTATTGAATGCCGTGCACAGTATGATATGCGTGTGGAGGACGATATAGTTAAAAGCATTGATACCATTGAGGAAAATGTGGGAAATGAAGTAATTTGTTTTTCATACCCATATGGAGTATATGAGGAATGGGGCAAAGATCTTCTTCAGAAAAATGGTATACTGTTTGGATTTGGAACAACATATGGAGCAGGTGACTTAAAAGGAAACTTGTATTATTTGAATCGTTTCTCTGTAGGCATGGGTACAGATTTAAGTAGCTTACTAGAACAATAGAATCAGCTGTAGATTGACTCTGAAATCAGGTGACTGCCTGGTTTCAGAGGTTTTTAATATAATAGGAAATATCGATGGATTTTCCTATTATATTAAAAAGGAAGTGCAGAGGGGCGGAAGCCTCTTTGCCCATAAAGGAGGGTGTTCAGCGAATAAAATGAGTACCGAAGGGAACCAAGGGGTTCCCTAACGGAGTGGCGAAGCCACATTTTTAATATATAAGGGGAAAGTAAATGAAGACTGTAAGAATTGTGTTGATGGTTTTAGTGGTGATGCTAAATCTTACATTTGTTGCAAATGCAGACACTGATGACGAAAAAAATAATAGCAGCATAAAGATTGACATAAACGGAAAGTTTGTAGAATTTAACGCTGAAACAGGAGCACCTTTTTTAGATGAAAATAAGAGAACTCAGGTGCCGCTCAGAGCTGCTATGGAGGCTTATGGGTGTGAAGTAAGCTGGGATGCAGAAAAATCTGTTGCTGTTATAGAAAAAAATGGCACTGAAGTCCAAGTGCCAGTGGGACAAAATTATATAAAAAAGGATGATTTTGAAATCTTTACCGATACAAAAGCATTGCTGAAAGACAATAGAGTATATTTGCCTATAAGGGCTGTGGTTGAAGCTTTTGGGGGAGACGTTCAATGGAATCAGGTATCTGAGACAGTAATCATTACATCGTCTGATTCAGGTATAAATCAAGTATCCGTTCATTTTATTGATGTAGGACACGGAGATTCTGTATTGATAGATGATGGAACGTATGAAGTACTAATTGATGGTGGCACAACCAGCAACGGAGCGCTGGTTTCAGATTATATAAGACCCTATGTGGATGGTAATCTGGATTTACTGATTGCTACTCACGGACACCAGGATCATGTGGGCGGGCTGCCTAAAATATTTGAGGATTATCAAGTAGATCGGGTGATTGAGAGCGGAAGTTTTGTGGATACGCCGGAGTGGTATGCTTATAAGAAAGCTTTAGAAAACGAGCCCAACTGTATCACCAGTGAGGCTGTAGATGAAACCATACCTTTAGGAGAAGGTGTCTCTCTAAAAATCATTAAAGCCATGGCCTCAGGACAGCCTTTAGAAAATAACAATAGTGTAGTGGCATTGCTGACATATAATAATGTGTCAGCGCTGTTTACTGGTGACAGCCAGGCAGAGGAAGAATCCGAAATTGCACAAAAAGTTGCAAAGGTTGACGTCTTTAAGGGCGCTCATCATGGGTCATTTAACGCTAATAGCAATGTGCTATTAAATGTTATAAAGCCGCAATATATAGTTATATCCGCGGGTAAAGGCGTGAATTATATGCATCCGTATGCTTCAGCCTTAAAAAGGATGTTTTATTCTGGCGCAACTGTTTATGGGACGTTTATATCAGGAACTATTGTCATGAAAACGGATGGAACCTCATATAGTTTTGATACAGCGGCAAGTGGCGAGACGCTGACTCCAAAGACACTGATTCCATTGCAGATAACAGATGCAGGCAGTTATCAGAAAAATATTCGTTAGTAGATTCTAAATAGAATAATAACGATGCGTTAGGCTATGCAAACTTTGAAATTAGTGGGTTTTAGCAAAAAAATAGTTGACATTAAATTGAAATTTATTTAAAATGTAAGATAAAATCAGGCAATGGATTTGATACAATAAATACATTGCTGGGCCATCAAATTGGCAACAGGAATAAAAAGACCTGTGGGACTATACTATTATAGTGCTACAGGTCTTTATTTATATAAAAGAGAGGGTTAAAGATGAATAAAATAAATAGAAAATCAAAAGTCGCGCTTTTATCGGTTATGTCTAATACCATGCTTATTATATTAAAAGTAGTAGCTGGCTTGTTGAGCGGTTCAGTCAGTATTATTTCGGAAGCTATTCATTCTTCAATGGATTTGGTTGCTTCTATTATTGCATTATTTTCAGTTACTGTATCCTCAAAACCGGCTGACAGACAGCATCCCTATGGGCACGGCAAAATTGAAAATATCTCAGGTGTTATAGAGGGATTATTAATTTTTATAGCGGCATTTTTAATCATTAAAGAATCCATTAATAAAATTCTTAATCCATCTGAGATATCAGGAGTATCCATCGGTATTGTTGTTATGGGTATTGCTGCTATTTCCAATTTGTTTGTATCAAGAGAACTCTATAAAGTCGCAAAGCAGGAAGATTCAATAGCCCTTGAAGCGGATGCTCTTCATCTGAAAACTGATGTTTATACCTCTTTAGGCGTTGCCATAGGGTTACTTCTTATAAAAGTAACGGGTATTGCCATTTTGGACCCTCTGGTAGCTATGCTTGTAGCGCTGCTTATTATAAAAGAGGCATGGGTACTCTGTTCGGATGCCTTTGGACCATTGCTGGATACTTGTCTTCCGGAAGAAGATGAAAAGCAGATACAAGAAATTATAAATAATTTTGATAATGTCACTGGGTGCCATAGTCTAAGAACAAGAAAATCTGGACATTATAAATACATTGATATGCACTTAGTAGTTAAAGGAGAAATATCTGTTGCAGCAGCCCATGGGATTTGTGATGAAATAGAAAAATCAATTGAAGAAAAGATTGTAAATAGTTCTATAAACATTCATGTTGAGCCTGAGGAACTACCAATAGAAGAGAAATAAAAAAATATTTAAATATTTTTTATTTGATGAGCTTATTTAGATGTCTCAGAGTAGCATACTAGATAAGCTTTTTTATTTGTAAGCTTTACCTATAAGCCTGAATATTTTAGGGCTACTTACCCAAAATAGATTTAAGTATGATTTTTTATACAAAAATTGTTTAAAAGCTATAAAACAATAAGGAGAATTCAGGTGGATAAATTAAAGAAACTTGACATGAAACATATACTTCATGAAGGATTTAATATCGGAATACAAGGGTGATTTGTGAATGAAAGAGTTAGCAGGATCTATGGGCTGGATTGCAGTTTGGGGGTTTTGTTTTGAGGTTTTAAGTTACTTTATTAAACTTATAAATAAAAAATATATCTGCAAATTGCCGAAAGAAAAAAGCAAAAGCCTAAATTTATACCATTTTGCTATGAAACTGATAATTAAATACCATAAACCCGTAGGGATAATAACTGTAATTGCCGCCATAATCCATATGATATTAATGTTTGGTTTTTTTGAATTGAGCCTTTCTGGAATTATTGCTGTTGGTTTAATGCTGTGTGTACTGATTACTGGTTTATATGGTGCTTTCATCAATAAAAACAGAAAGGGAAAATGGCTTAAATTTCACAGAGCCCTTTCTATTGCTTTAATTATTGTTATCATGATTCATGTCGCTGGTTGATGTTTTGGCTAAACATCTGGTTTCCTGTTACACTTCCAAGTAGTTTTCATATTATGATATAAATATGAATGGCTGAAGAGTATTAAGAAATTGAAAAATAATTGTTAATTATAAAATAAAAGCACCCCAAGGTGCATAAAATCTACCTGGGGGTGTTTTTATATGGATGAAATAATTGTAAATGGATATGTGTATCCAAGTGTTCAGCCAGAAGTATTACAATCATGGCTGGCAGATTTGTCATTAATAGCTACATTTAGTTATGGTATGACACCAGAGGGATATGTAATACCTCTAAATGATGAAAAATTAATTGAAGCTGCAAACAATGCAGGGGTAGGTTCTATGATGGTCCTTACACCTATGAATGAAATGGGGCAGTTTTCTGAATATCTGGTAAGCGATGTGGTCGAGAATCCAGAGGCAGTGGACCGGCTATTAAATGAAATACTATATGTGATGAGAACAAAAAATCTTTTTGGAGTTGATTTCGATTTTGAGTTTGTGCCAGCAAAAAATAGAGACCAATATACAGAGCTAGTCGGAAAAGCTGCAGAACGGTTCAATCCTGAAGGATATTTGGTTACAGTTGCTCTTGCACCTAAGACTTCAGCGAATCAGCCGGGATTATTGTATCAGGGTCATGATTATGCTGGTATGGGGCAGGCGGCTAATTTTGCCCTATTGATGACTTATGAATGGGGTTATACATATGGTCCACCTATGGCAGTGGCTCCAATAAATAAAGTGAGAGAGGTTATAGCGTATGGCGTTAGCGAAATACCTCCAGAAAAGATACTGATGGGGATTCCAAATTACGGCTATGATTGGAAACTTCCTTATGTGCAGAAAGAATCAAGAGCAGAGAAAATTTCTAATGAGGAAGCAGTGGCTCGGGCTGCACAATATGGTGCGGAAATTCAATTTGATGAAGTAGCTCAAAGCCCACACTATAATTATTGGAAACAAGTAACTACGCCAAAAGAAGATGGAACAGAAGAAATTTCATATGAACAACATGAAGTATGGTTTGAAGATGCAAGAAGTTATAAGGCCAAAATGGATGTAGTGAAGGAATATGGCCTAGCGGGTATTAGCATATGGAACATTATGGATTATGATCCGAATTTAGTAGGAGAAATAACCAAGGCTTTTTCAGTAGCAAAAGTGTTTTGATACAATTTTTTTTGGAGTTTATCAAACAAGTAATTATAAACAAATATTAATATAATCAGGACTACCAGGTAAAAATATACCAGATAGTCCTGTTGACTTTTTTGCAAATGTTGATTATAGTATAATGTGAAATAGTTTGAAATTAAAAATATTTGCATTTAAAAATATTAGTAAACTTGAATATAAAATATTACATGGCTAATTGAAAAAGGAAAACATATTGGGAGGAATATACATGGCAAAGGTCAAAATAACCGAAACAGTTCTCAGGGATGGGCAGCAATCACTGATGGCAACCAGAATGAAAACTGATGAAATGATACCTATATTAGAAGTGATGGATTCTATCGGGTATAATGCAATAGAAATGTGGGGAGGAGCTACCTATGATGCCTGTCTCAGATTTCTGGATGAAGATCCATGGGAAAGGCTTAGAAAAATAAGAAAAAGGGTAAAAAATACTGAGCTTCAAATGCTGTTAAGAGGACAAAATCTACTGGGATATAGGCATTATGCAGATGATCTGGTGGATGAGTTCGTGGACAAGGCTATTAGTAATGGTATAGACATCATAAGAGTATTTGACGCTTTAAATGATACAAGAAATTTGCAGAGATCGATTGAAGCATGCAATAAGTTTGGTGGACATGCACAAGGGGCCATATCTTATACAAAAAGCCCAGCACATAGTAATGAAGTTTTTATTAATCTGGCAAAAGAAATTGAACAAATGGGAGCGGCTTCTATTTGTATAAAAGATATGGCGGGACTGCTTGATCCGTATAATGCATATGAATTGATTACGCAGATTAAAAAAGTTATTTCAGTTCCTTTAGAACTTCACACACATTCAACAAGTGGTTTAGGCAGTATGACTTATATGAAAGCTGTAGAAGCAGGTGTGGATATTATAGATACAGCTATATCACCATTTGCAGAAGGAACTTCACAGCCATCTACGGAATCCATGGTAGTGGCTTTTAAAGGAACTCAATACGACTCTGGTTTGGATTTAGCTCAATTAAATAAAATTGCAGAACATTTTAAACCTATACGAGAAAAATATATTGCAGAAGGTCTTATTGATACTAAACTAATGGGGGTTGATGTCAATACCTTAGTATATCAGGTACCAGGGGGTATGCTTTCCAATCTGTTGTCTCAATTGAAACAGTCCAATGAGGAAGAAAGATTTGATGAAGTGCTTAAGGAAGTTCCAAGAGTCAGAGCAGATTTGGGTTTTCCACCGTTGGTTACCCCTACAAGCCAGATTATAGGGACACAGGCAGTGCTAAATGTTCTAACTGGGGAACGCTACAAAATGGTCCCCAATGAAGTTAAAATGATTGTTAAGGGGATGTATGGGAAAACTACTGTCCCAATTAGTGAAGAAGTAAAAACAAAAATTATAGGTAGTGAAGAACAGATTACTTGCAGACCTGCAGATTTAATTGAACCAGAATTACATGCTGTAAAAAGCGAATGTGCAAGGTATCTGGAGCAAGAGGAAGATGTTCTGACTCAGGCTATGTTTCCAAAGAATGCAGAAGAGTTCTTCCAAAAAAGAGCAGGAAGAATATATGGCATGGATTGGAATCTTGTTGACGAGGAAGCTATGGCATATCCGGTATAATTACAGGAAAAATCAGACCGTTGGAATTTATAATAAATTCGGCGGTCTGTTCACATTTTAGGCTGATTATGGTATACTTAAAATTATGAAATTAGTAATAGCAGAGAAACCAAGTGTTGCTGCAGAAATTGCAAAGGTAATGGGTGCAGACAAACGAGGAAATGGATTTTTTAAAGGAAATGAATATGTGGTGTCTTGGTGTGTAGGTCATTTGATCGAAACAGTAATGCCAGAAGCTTATGATGAAAAATATCAAAAGTGGCGTATTATGGATCTTCCAATCCTACCACAACAATGGCAATATCAAGTGTCTGCAGGAGTGCAGGCACAATTTGACGTAGTGAAAACTCTCATGGAGAGTGACGATATTGATGAAATCATTTGTGCAACCGATGCTGGACGTGAAGGTGAACTAATATTTAGGCTTGTATATAATCAAGTAGGTTGTTCAAAAAATTTTAAAAGACTTTGGATCAGTTCTATGGAGACGAAAGCTATAAAAGAAGGTTTTGCGAAATTAAAGGAAGGAACTGAATACGACAGACTATATCAGGCTGCACTTTCAAGACTGCAGGCTGACTGGCTGGTAGGTATAAATTTTTCCAGGTTGTTCGCTTGTATGTCAAATTCTCAGATTAACATTGGACGTGTACAGACTCCTACCGTTAACCTAATTGTAGAACGGCAGAGAACGATAGATTGTTTTGACTCAAAACCATTTTATATTCTTACTGCAGCCTGCAGCCATGAGGGTACAAATTTTAATGCTGCAAAAAGAGTAGAAAACCAGGAGGAAAGCAACCGAATTGTAGAAAAGTGTAAGGGAAAAGAAGCTATAGTGGCCTCAATGACTCAGGCCCCAGTAAAAGAAAATCCATCGGCATTATATGATTTAACAACATTACAAAGAGAAGCCAATAAAATGTTAGGATTATCGGCACAACAAACCTTAGATGCTACTCAGAATTTATATGAAAAGAAACTTGTCACCTACCCTAGAACGGACAGCAGGTATTTGACAGCAGATATGAAAGACAGTGCCATGCAGATTCTGGACAGTATTTTGAAAGCACCGTATATAGATGCCAAAACGATTGAGGTTTATAATCTACAAAACACCAATGTGGACAGACTTATAAACGATAAGAAGGTCACAGACCACCATGCAATTGTCCCCACAATAGAAGCCTATAAAGCCTCAAGTAAATTGCCTAAGAATGAGTTCAATGTATTGCTTTTAATTGTATATAAATTGTTGACTGCGGCTTATCTGCCACATGAGTATATAAAGACAGAATTATTTTTGGATATTGAAGGAGAGGAATTTAAAGCCACAGGTAGGCAGATTACAGAAAATGGTTTTAAAGAAATAGCTTCACATTTGACTGAACTACTTAAACTCTATCAAAAGACTGAAGCGGAGGGAAAGAGTAAAGGTAAAAAACCGAAGAAGAAACAGACAGAAGAGAAAGAAGAAGAAATTATTCCTGCATTAACTGAAGGGCAGACAATTGCTGATGTGGATATTACTTCAAAAGAAAAGAGCACGCAGCCGCCAAAACCTTATACCGAGGATACATTGCTTTCAGCTATGGAAAATGCTATGAAAACCCTTGAGGATGAGGAATTAAAAAAAGAGGTAGCAGGAGCTGGTTTGGGCACCCCAGCTACAAGGGCGGGAATCATAGAACGAATTATAAAAACAGGATTTGTGGAAAGAAAAGGAAAAAATCTTCTTCCAACAGAGAAGGCTTATGAAGTAGTTGATACAGTGCCGGACAAGGTTAAAAGTGCTATTCTCACCGCAGAATGGGAACAGAAGCTGGAACAGATATATAAGGGGGAAACTACTAGCAACGATTTCATAGAAGGTATAAAAGCTTTTGTTAGTGAAATGGTTGAGAGTTATACGGAAGACTGTACTTATGATGAAAGGGGAAAAGAGATTGTTGGAAAGTGCCCTCGATGTGGGAAAAATGTTTATGAAGGCAAAAAGAATTACTACTGCGAAGGTGGTATGGAGTGTGGGTTTACTATTTGGAAAGAAGACAAATTCTTTTTAAGTAAGAAAAAACCACTGACAAAGCCTATGGTCAAGGCATTTTTGGAAAAGGGCAGGATAAAGGCAGTTAATCTATACTCTGAAAAAAAAGATACAACTTATTCAGCCTATATTTTTATGGAGGATACTGGGCAGTATGTAAACTTTAAACTGTACTTCCCTAAGAATATAAATTTCTAAATAAAAAAAGAGACAGAAGGAAGATAACCTAACTGTCTCTTTTTTGTCCGGAATGCAGTATAATCTGTAATAATTAATTTACATTAAGTCCTACTTATCAGTCTATGCTACTTGCTTCATGTTAGCTTTCTTTTTGGCCTGCGCCCTTCGGGTCATTCTTACACCATCAGCATCGGCTAAGCAATGACCTGTAAAGGATAAAGTCACAACCATTATAGGCATCAAGTAGTTAAATATAGCATAAGGTGCATATTGAGCTGTTGATACACCAAGAACACTTAAAATATATACACCGCAGGTATTCCAAGGAATAAGTGAAGAGGTTACCGTTCCAGCTCCTTCCAGAGCATTGGATAATGTCTTTGGATGTAACCCCATTTCCTTATATGTTTCAGCATACATTCTTCCTGGAACAACAATTGAGATATATTGTTCTGGCATAGTTGCATTACTAGCTACGCAAGTAAGTTCTGTAAGAGCAACTAATCCTCTAGGTCCTTTTACGAGCTTTAAGAACTGACTTACTATTACCTCTAATTGTTTAGTAGTTTCCATAATACCGCCAAACATCATAGCTATGATTGTGAGTGATATAGAGAACATCATTCTCATAAGCCCACCACTTGTTAAAAGTGTATCAATAGCGTCAACGCCAGTGGCGCTGGTATATCCGTTCATGCCAGCATCTAGTAATGCCCCTAAGTTGGCTTCTGAACCTTGGAAAATTGGCCCTAGTACAGCCGCAGAAAGGATACCTAATACGATACCTGGAATAGCAGGTATTTTACATGCTACTGCAACAATAACAATAATTGGAGGAAGCAGCAATAAGGGATTTAGGTTAAATGTGTTAGCTAAGCCATCACTCATAATTTTAATGGCACTGGTATCAGCGGCCTGACCTGAAGCTGCGTATTTAAAGCCTATGAATGTAAAGAAAACCATACAAATACCATATGTAATCATAGTAGGTAGCATCATAAATTTAACATGGGTAAATACGTCAGTACCAGCCATGGCTGGTGCTAAGTTAGTTGTGTCGGATAGTGGTGACATTTTATCACCAAAATAAGCTCCGGAAATGATTGCGCCAGCCGCAACTGGGGCAGGAATTCCAAGACCAACAGCAATCCCCATAAGGGCGAGCCCCATGGTTCCCATAGTTCCCCAGGAAGTTCCTGTAGCAACTGAAGTAATGGAACAAATAATAAGTGCAGCAAGTAAAAATATACTTGGTGAAAGGATTTTTAACCCATAATAAATCATTGTAGGAACAACACCTGATACAATCCAGATACCAACAAGAATCCCGATGATTGCCAGAATCATAATTGCCTGCAATGCTCTGAAGATACCGTCCATCATACTCTTTTCAATGGTATTCCAATCATAACCAATGTAAAGAGCCATAAGGGCAGCAATGATTACTCCGATAAACATAGGAATGTGTGGAGAAACATGATAATGTATAATACCCACTGCCATGACAGCTATGAGTACGGCAAATGTGATTAGGGCTTCGATCAATCTGGTCTCTCTAGGCTGCTTTTTTGTTTTGTCTTTAACTTCCATTTTTTCCCCCTTAATAAATATAACATGACTGCATTTAATCCGGTACAACTTAAATTATACTGTATACATTGGATAAAAGCAATCAAAATATTCAGAAAATGAATAATTTAGAATGTGCATGTACTATTTTATGCAATATATGTATAAAATGGTAATCACTTTGTATATTTGTTTTTTTGACGTTTTATGTTGCTTTTATGTAGTGCCTCTAGTATTATTTTAGTAGTAATGTTTTTATGAAGGGAAACAGAAAATGTTTGAAGAAAAATATTTAAAGTTATTGTCTAGAGAATATCCCAATATTGAGAAAGCATCGGCGGAAATAATAAATTTAAGAGCAATCTTGAGTTTGCCAAAAGGAACAGAATACTTTTTAAGTGACCTGCATGGAGAGCATGAGGCATTTATTCACATGCTAAAAAGTGCATCAGGAGTTATACGTTCAAAGATTGATGAAATCTTTGAAAAACGTTTACCAGAGAAAGAAAGAGATAAGCTGGCATCCCTTATCTATGATGCAGAGGCTGAACTTGAGCGAAGACATAAAGAAGAGACTGATTTTAATGAATGGTGCAGAGTTACGATTTATAGACTAATCGAAGTGTGTAAATCAGTATCTACAAAATATACAAGATCAAAGGTAAGAAAAAGATTACCAAAAGATAGCGCCTATATCATAGATGAACTACTGCATGCTGATGATGAGGCAAATCGTTCACATTACTACAATGAAATTATTAATTCTATAGTGGAGTGTCAGGTTGCGGAACAATTCATTGAAGAATTATCTGATACCATAAGCAGACTTGCAGTAGACAGATTACATATTATAGGAGACATTTTTGACAGGGGGGCACATCCTGATTACATTATGGAATACTTAATGCATTTCCATGATGTTGATTTTCAGTGGGGAAATCATGATATTGTCTGGATGGGTGCAGCAACTGGAAATTGGGCCTGTATAACTAACGTTATAAGAATGAACATCAGTTACAACAATTTCGACATGCTCGAAATTGGATATGGAATTAATTTAAGACCTTTAGCGGTATTTGCGGCTAAGGTTTATGCGGATGATTCATGTACATATTTTGCACCTCACATGTTGGATCGAAATACATTTGATCCAGTTGATGAGCAACTGGCAGCGAAAATGCACAAGGCCATAGCTATCATTCAGCATAAGGTTGAAGGGCAGAGAATTATGTCTCACCCAGAATATAAAATGGACCACAGACTGCTTTTGGATAAAATTGATTTTGAAAAAGGCACTATAAAAATTAAGGACGTTGAATGGGAACTGAGAGATACAAATTTTCCTACAATTGACCCTGAAAATCCATATAATCTTACAGAGGAAGAAAATCTATTGATGAATACTTTGGAAGCTTCCTTTGTGGAAAGTGAAAAATTACAAGAACATATAAAATTCCTTTATAGTCATGGGGCAATGTATAAATGTGTTAATGGAAATCTGCTTTATCATGGATGCATACCAATGACCGAAGATGGTGAATTTGAGGATGTTACTTTAAATGGTTCTACTTATAAAGGCAAGGCTTTTATGGACTATGTTGATGATGAGGTTAGAAAAGCCTATTTTAATCCATTGGCATCGGATGAGACAGGTAGGTCTGGGGACATTATGTGGTATTTATGGCTGGGAAGTAAGTCTCCATTATTTGGAAAAGACCAGATGACTACTTTTGAACGCTCCTTTATTGCAGATAAAAAATCTCATAAAGAATATACGGTACCTTATTATAAATTAGTGAACGAACGTGTAATCTGTGAAAAAATATTGGCAGAATTCGGTTTAGATCCGGATACCTCACACATTTTAAATGGACATGTACCAGTTAAAATAAAAGATGGCGAAAGTCCAATCAGAGGTGGGGGAAAGCTGTTTATCATTGATGGGGGGATATCAAAGGCTTATCAGAAGCAGACTGGTATAGCGGGATATACATTTATTTTTAACTCGAGATTTATGGCGCTTGCTGAACATAAGCCTTATAGTCCTATGCAAGAGGATGGAAGTCAGGAATTTCATGCTCCGAACATTAAGATTGTGGAATATTTACCGGTAAGATTAACGGTTAAGGCATCTGATATAGGAGAAGATTTACAGGTACAAGTGGAAGACTTAAAAAATCTGGTCAAGGCTTATCGATCAGGCTTAATAAAAGAAACAAGATAACACAATAAAAAACTGGCTGTCAAACGGATAGCCAGTTTTTTTATTATACTCTATTTATTTATGCTCTAAAGAAGATAAATCATAAGGGGTTTCCTGATATACATAATAGTTTAGCCAGTTTGTGAAAAGTAAGCTGGCATGACCGCGCCATCTAAATAGGACTTCTTCTTCAGGATTATCATTTCTAAAATAGTTAAAAGGAACATTGATATCAAGCCCTTTGTTAACGTCCCTGAAGTATTCGTTAGCTAAAGTATCCTTATCATATTCCTGATGGCCTAAAATGAATATTTGCCTACCGTTGTCAGTAGCAAGAATATGGACGCCTGCTTCCTCTGACTCCGCTAAAATACGAATTTGAGGATGAGCTAAAACATCTTCTTTTTTAATCATTGTATGCCTTGAATGAGGTGCATAGAATACTTCATCAAAGCCCCTTACTAATGGAGTGTAAGGTCTTGTAACTTTGTGTTCAAACACCCCGAAGACCTTTCCATCAGTCAGGTATTTTGGGATACCAAAGTGATAATATAGTGCAGCTTGTGCTCCCCAGCAAATATGCATACTACTATACACATTTGTCTTTGAAAATTCAAAGATTTCACAGAGTTCTTTCCAGTAATCCACTTCTTCGTAAGGGAGGGTTTCTACAGGAGCCCCCGTGATAATCATTCCATCAAATCGTTGATCTTTAATTTCATCAAGTGTTTTATAGAAAGAAGTCATATGCTCTTGAGAGGTATGCTTAGATTCATGGGAATCCATGCATACCAAGGTTAATTCAACTTGTATGGGTGAATTCGCCAGTACTCTGGCAAGTTGAGTTTCTGTGGCAATTTTTGTAGGCATCAGATTAACAATCAATATTTTTAATGGTCTGATGTCCTGACTGATGGCTCTGCCTTTATGCATAATAAAGATATTTTCTTTTTGCAGTGCGTCAGAAGCCGGTAACTCGTTAGGTATGATTAAAGGCATTTAAAAACCTCCTTATTTTACTGCTTTTAATGCTTGGTCGAAATCTTCTTTGATGTCAGTGATGGATTCCAGACCTACTGAAACTCTGATTAGTTCAGGTCTGATTCCTCCTGCAATCTGTTCTTCTTCAGAAAGCTGTCTGTGAGTTGTGCTTGCAGGGTGCAGTACTGAAGTACGGATATCTCCAACGTGAACGACTATACTTGTAAGTTTTAAATTAGCAAGGAACTTTTCTCCAGCAGCTTTACCACCTTTTACTCCAAAGCATAAAACACCTCCTGCACCTTTTGGTAAATATTTTTGTGATAAATCATAATACTTATCACCTTTTAATCCAGGATAAATGACCCAGTCAACCATTTCATGGCTCTGCAGAAATTCAGCCAAAGCAAGAGCGTTTTCACAGTGACGCTCCATCCTTAAGTGCAGTGTCTGCAAACCCTGATGAGTTAGATACGCATTCATTGGAGCCATAGTGCATCCAAAGTCTCTAAGCATGACTGCACGAAGTCTGATTGAAAAAGCTACATCCTTAAATTTATTATAAAAAGATAAACCATGATAGCTTTCATCTGGTTCTACCATTCCAGGGAATTTATCTGAGGCTGCCCAGTCAAAATTGCCACTTTCTACTATAACACCACCAACACAGCTTGCGTGTCCGTCTGCATATTTAGTTGTAGATTCAAGAACAATATCTGCACCATATTCAATTGGCCTGCAAAGTGCAGGAGAAGCTAAAGTATTATCCACAATAAAAGGAACGCCCATGGTCTTTGCTGCCTTAGAGAATTTTTCAAAGTCAAGAACGCTTAAGGCAGGGTTGCCAAGACTTTCCCCAAAAATTGCTTTCGTTCCAGGCCTGGCAGTTTTCAGTATTTCTTCAAGTGGAAGGTCTTGATCTACAAAAGTTACATCAATACCCAGCTTTTTTAAAGAAACACCAAATAAATTATGAGTTCCTCCATAAATATTTGCTGCTGAAATGACATGGTCACCAGCTTCGCAAATATTACAAATGGTGATGAAGCTGGCTGCCATTCCAGAGGATGTTGCAATACCAGCAGTGCCGCCTTCCAGCAGTGCCATTTTTTCTTCAAGGGCATTTACTGTAGGACTTCCAAGTCTTGTATACATAAAGTTAGCACTGTCAAGGTCAAATAATTCTGCCACATCTTTGGAATCATAGTATCTATAAGTAGTGTTCTGTACTATAGGTAATACCTGGGGCTGACCACTTTCTGCTTTATATGCGCCATGAACGCATTTTGTTTCAAATAACATATCTTTCATCTCACTCATGTTTTTACCTCCGCTAATTTTTATTGGCTCAATATTAAAATTTACCCCAATAGTTTGTATTTAAATCTATTCAAATTATAGGCTAATCTGATATAATTTGGTTTAGACACAAAAAAACCGTTTTTTTTTGGTATATACATACATATTTGATATGTTATACTATATTGAAAATAAAATCAATAATTTGTGGTATAATTAATCCAATAAATTAGAAATTATGATTTTTTAAATGAAAGGGCTATTTACTGTGGACGGAAATTTGATAAATTTAGAGACACCGAAAGAAATAAGTACAGCGTTTATTTATGCGTGCATGAAGTTTGGTAATAACACGCCAGATGCAGATAGTCTTGAACTGATAAAACAAAGCTCTGAACTTATATTAGCTTCTTCGGAACCACGTGCTGTTTATAAGGAATTTTCAATAGGAATTGTTGAGGATTTTGGAGGAATCTATATTGGAAATCCAAAGAACAAGCTTGCAGGGAGGGCTGCAGCAAAACATCTGGATCACTGTAATAAGTGTGTCTTAGTGGCGGTTACTTTAGGGCCGCAAATTGATAAACTTATTCGAAGGGCACAGGTAACTGACATGGCTAAGGCTGTGGCGTTAGATGCATGCGCGTCGTCGCTTATAGAAGATTTGTGTGATCAGATTAACCAGCACTTAATAGAGAAATACCATGAGAAAGGTATGGGCGTGACTACAAGGTTTAGCCCGGGCTACGGGGATTTGCCTTTAGATGCACAAGTAATCTTTTCAAATCTTTTGGAGATGGAAAAGAAAATAGGCCTGACTCAAAGTCGAGAACATTTATTATTACCCCGTAAATCCATTACAGCTATCATAGGAGTATTACCCTTGGGGGAATATAAAGATAGCCAACGGATAATGAAATCGGTCAAGGGTGATAAACCAGTTGCCTGTGAGATTTGTGAAAGAAAACATG
Organism: Aminipila sp.; assembly: GCF_032051575.1. Classification (NCBI taxonomy): domain Bacteria; kingdom Bacillati; phylum Bacillota; class Clostridia; order Peptostreptococcales; family Anaerovoracaceae; genus Aminipila; species Aminipila sp. The sequence goes on from NZ_DAMBYD010000002.1 coordinate 103,739, forward strand.
ATTGCCAATTTCGTTCAAATGGCGGATATTGTGGTATGAAATAGTAAACTTTTTATGTTAAATTTAAATAAAAATGAGAGGATACCAGATTGAGAAATATTTTTGATACAAAAGATTATGTGATATTGGACGGAGCCATGGGCACCATGCTTCAAAAAAGTGGATTAGAATTAGGTGAAAGACCTGAAATTCTAGCTATTACACATCCTGAAAAGATAACAGGAGTCCATAGAATGTATGTGGAAAGCGGTGCAGACCTTATATATGCCAATACTTTCGGTGCTAATTCACATAAACTTGCAGGTTTTAATTACACAGTGGAAGAGGTAGTCACTGCAGGTATAAAAGCTGCTAAGGAGGCATGTCTCGGTACAGATGCTATGGTCGCACTTGACATAGGACCTCTGGGCGAGCTTTTAGAGCCTACAGGAACCTTATCCTTTGAAGGAGCCTATGAACTGTTTAAGGAAATGATAGTGGCAGGAGTTAATGCTGGTGCTGATGTCATAGTATTTGAAACAATGACCGATTTATATGAGGTAAAGGCGGGGGTTTTAGCAGCTAAGGAAAACTCAAATCTGCCCATTATGGTGTCTATGACATTTGAAAGTAATCACCGCACGTTTGCAGGATGCACCGTTGAAGCGATGGCAATCACTTTAGAGGGACTTGGTGTAGATGCTATAGGTATCAACTGTTCATTGGGTCCGGTTGAAATACTTTCAATTGCCAAGGAACTTTGTGATAACACTAAGCTACCAGTTTTCGTAAAACCAAATGCAGGTCTTCCTAACTTAAAAACAGGAGGATATGATATTGATTCCAATCAATTCGCAGAGGAAATGCTGCCTTATCATGAGATTGGTATTTCAATGCTTGGAGGCTGCTGTGGAACTTCTCCTGATTACATTAAAGCCCTTGTGACAAGATTTAAGGGGTTAAAGACAACAGTTACTGAAAGGGTAAAAAGATATATTCCTGAATTAAGGGCATGTTCGCCAACTACAGTAGTAACTGTAGACCATGTGGCTATGGTCGGAGAAACAATTAACCCAATGGGCAGAAAGTTTATCAAACAAGCTTACTTAAATGAAGATATGGATACCATTCTTGCCTGTGGTGTTGAACAAATCGAAAATGGTGCAGAGATTTTAGATGTGAATGCAGGAATGCCAGGAGTGGACGAAAAAATTATGCTTTGCAGAGTTGTAAAGCTATTGCAGTCCGTTGTAGATGCTCCTATATTATTGGACTCACAGAATCCAGAAGCTTTAGAAGCCGCATTACGTATTTATAATGGAAAGCCCATGATTAATTCTACCAATGCGGACAAAGAATTAATGGAGAAAATCTTCCCACTTGCTAAAAAGTATGGTGCGGCAATAGTAGGGCTCACATTAGACGAAGATGGAATACCTGTGACTGCAGAAAAACGATTGGAATTAGCAAAACGTATAGTTGAAACAGCTCTTTCTTATGGAATACCAAAGGAAGACTTAATTATAGACTGTTTAACTCTGGCGGCTTCTGTTCAGCAAAAGGAAGCTTCAGAGACCCCCAAAGCTATAAAAATGATAAAGGAACAATTGGGTGTAAAGATTTTATTAGGAGTTTCTAACATTTCTTTTGGATTGCCTAAGAGAGAGATTATAAATCGTAATTTCTTAATGCTGGCCATGGATGCAGGGCTTGATATGCCTATTATGAATCCAAAGGATGAGGGAATGAAGGCATCGATTTATGCCCATAATGTTTTGTCGGGTCATGACGATGGCGCGAAGAACTATATTGAGAGGTATGCAAAACCTGACGGTGCTGTTAATGAACTTACAGACGGACAAACCAAGAAAACTGGAAATGCTAATGGTGACATTTTTCATTCAGTTAGAAAAGGGCTGAGAAATGAAACCAGGCTTGCCACAGAAGCACTGCTAGAGAGCATGGAAGAGATGGCGGTTATAAATGAAAAATTAATTCCGGCATTAGATGCCCTAGGCTTATTATTTGAAAAGGGAGATATTTTCCTTCCTCAATTAATACAGGGGGCACAGGCTGCACAGGCAGGATTTGAAGTGGTAAATAAAAGACTGGCAGATAAAGACACAGAGGCTGTAAATCGGGGCAAAATTGTTTTAGCAACGGTCAAAGGGGATATTCACGATATAGGAAAAAATATAGTAAAGATTATACTTCAGAATTATGGATATCAGATTATTGATTTAGGTAGGGACGTTGCTATAGATGCGGTGGTAGAAGCTGTTAAGAAGCATGACGCCAAGCTTGTTGGACTGAGTGCACTAATGACAACTACCCTGAAGAGCATGGAGGAAACCATTAAAGCTCTTCATAAGGAAAAGCTGGACTGCAAGATTATAGTTGGTGGCGCTGTTATAACGGAAGACTATGCAAAATCCATCAAGGCAGATTACTACGCAAAGGATGCAAAGAAATCTGCGGATATTGCTAAAGAAGTGTTTGGCAATTAAGGGGAGTTTTCACTTTTGAAAAAATTGTGCTCTTAGATTTGAAGAAAAACAATATTTATGGTAGCTTTTTTTACAAATGCTACCGTATTTTTTTTAGAATCATAAATTTGCGGTAAGTTCTTTTAACAAACAGCAAAAATAAGACAGAATAGGTCGGAAATTTCTCAAAAAACTACCGAAATTCTCAAAAAATTAATATTTATGGTAGCTTTAGTTTAAGCAGTTAGTCTAATTGTGCCGATACCTAAAAAGTTTTAATCTGTTTTACATATTCATTTCAAAAAAAAGAAAAGGCACACGTTCATTATGTATCGTAATCAAATTTACGAACCATGTTCTACGTGTGTCATTATCTTTGCCATTTAATTTTTTTGTTATTCTAATTCAAAAGCACCAGTATAAAGCTGATAGTACGTTCCTTTTTCTGCTATAAGAGCATCGTGACTTCCACGTTCAATGATTCTGCCCTGATCTAATACAAGGATTACATCAGAATTCTGTACTGTGGAAAGTCTATGAGCTATTACAAATACCGTTCTGCCATGCATTAAAGAGTCCATACCTCTTTGTACAATTGCTTCTGTTCGGGTATCAATTGAAGAAGTAGCCTCGTCTAAAATCATGACAGGAGGATCAGCAACTGCAGCACGGGCTATAGAGATGAGCTGTCTCTGTCCTTGAGATAAACCACTTCCATCACCAGAAAGTATTGTATCATAACCATCAGGGAGCATCCGAATGAAACTATCTGCATTAGCCAGTTTGGCAGCCCCTATGCATTCTTCATCGGTGGCATCTAATTTTCCATAACGGATATTCTCCATAACAGTTCCTGTAAATAAATTTACATCTTGAAGTACAATACCTAAACTTTGGCGTAAATCATCCTTTTTTATTTTATTGATATTGATACCATCATAACGGATCTTTCCGTCTGCAATATCATAGAAACGATTAATAAGGTTTGTAATGGTGGTCTTACCTGCACCAGTAGCCCCTACAAATGCAACTTTCTGGCCAGGTTCTGCATATAGGCTTACATTATGAAGCACTATTTTATCTTCATTATATCCAAAGTCTACGTCATAAAAGCGGACCTCACCTTTTAACTCCGTATACGTAATAGAGCCATCACTGTGAGGATGTTTCCAGGCCCATAGATGTGTACGACCGTCTGCTTCTGTTAAAACACCGTCTTCGTATTTTGCATTCACAAGTGTTACATAGCCTTCATCCGTTTCACTCTGTTCATCCATTAGATTAAAGATTCTCGTAGCACCTGCAAGTGCCATGATAACTGCATTTAACTGCTGAGAGACTTGTGCAATAGGATTGATAAAACTACGAGATAGCTGGAGAAATGATGCAATAGTACCCAATGTCAGAACACTAGTGCCTACTAAACTATAGTTTGTTACTCCGACAATTCCCATGGCACCACCAACAATAGCAATTACTACATACATGACGTAACCCAGGTTATTCATGACAGGCATTAGTATATTGGCATATTTGTTAGCTTCTCTTGCATTAAGACAAAGTTCATCATTACATAAGTCAAAAGCCTGTTTCGCTTTTTCTTCATGACAGAAAACTTTTACCACCTTCTGACCGTTAATCATCTCTTCGATATAGCCATTTACTTTACCCAGAGAAGCCTGCTGGTTCATAAAATATTTACCACTTTTTCCAGCAATACTTTTGATAGTTGCCAAAAGTATAAAAACAAAAACAATTACTAATAGAGTCAGCCAAAAACTTAGATATAACATAGAGCAAAACACTGCTGTTATAGTAACTACAGAAGAGAACATCTGTGGAAGTGCCTGCGCAATCATCTGGCGGAGTGTGTCTGTGTCATTGGTATAGTGGCTCATAATGTCCCCATGGGTATGGGTATCAAAGTATTCTATTGGCAGTGTCTGCATATGGGAAAACATTTTATCACGAATCTTTTTTAGGGTACCTTGTGCGATTACCGCCATTGTTCTGTTATAGAATAATGTTGCTAATACGCCTAACAGATAAATGGAGCCCATAATTATGATTATTTTAAATAATCCAGCAAAATTTGGTACCGCTTGGAGAAGCAAAGGAGAAATATAATCATCAATTAAAGTTTGGATAAACAGTGCAGAAAGTGCACTGGCAATAGCGCTAATTATAATGCAGAATATAACTAGGAAACATTGTAACTTATAATCACTCATATAAGAGACCAAACGTTTAATTGTATCCGGATTAGGCTTTTTGCTTTGAGCTTTTTTTATTAATTCTTTATTGTTCAATTGTCTGGCCTCCTTTCATCTGAGACTGGTAAACCTCTTTGTAGACGTCACATGTCTGCATAAGTTCCTCATGTGTTCCAATTGCGTTGACTTTTCCATCGTCAAGGACAATGATCTTATCAGAATCCTGAACAGAAGAAACACGTTGTGCGATTATAATTTTTGTTGTATCAGGAATTTCTTTTTTCAATGCTTTACGAATTAATGAATCTGTTTTCGTATCTATGGCACTGGTTGAATCATCTAAAATTAGAATTTTAGGTTTTTTTAACAATGCACGGGCAATACAAAGTCTCTGTTTTTGACCGCCAGAAACATTTGAACCGCCTTGCTCAAGATAGGTATCATATTTATCAGGGAACTTGTCTATAAACGAATCTGCCTGCGCAAGCTGGCAAGCGTGGATAATTTGCTCCTCTGATGCATTTTCATTACCCCACCTTAAGTTTTCTTTTATTGTTCCAGAAAACAAAACATTTTTCTGCAGAACCACAGATACCTGATTACGAAGACTTTCAATATCATAATCGCGGACATCAACACCACCTACAGTAACCTTTCCCGCAGTCACGTCATATAGCCTTGGAATAAGCTGGACCAGACTTGTTTTAGAAGAACCTGTTCCTCCTAAAATACCAATAGTTTCACCAGATTTAATGCTTATGTCAATGCTATCCAGTACAGGCTTATGAGCCTGTTTTGCATAGGCAAAGGATACATTTTCAAAAGTGATATCACCATTTGTTACTTCTCTAATGGGATTATCGCAATTTTTTAAATCACTTTCTTCATTTAATATTTCTACAATACGTTCTGCCGATGCTTTAGACATGGTTATCATAACAAAGACCATTGAAAGCATCATTAAACTCATAAGAATCTGCATGGCATAACTTATTAAACTCATTAATTCACCAGTACTTAAACCACTGGCAGGGTCTCCGCCACAGGCCACAATAGCACGTGCCCCAAACCAGGATACCAGAAGCATACAGGCATACATACAAAACTGCATTAAGGGCATAATGAAAGCAAGACCTTTTTCAGCTTTAGAAAAGTCTTTATAAATGTTTTCTGATATATTTCCGAACTTTTCAATTTCAAAAGCTTCTCTTGTGAAAGATTTAACTACACGGATGCCGTGAAGATTTTCCTGAACCACATTATTTAATTTGTCGTAGGTTTTAAAGATTCGGACAAAAATCGGATGTACATTGGAAATAATCAACCAGAGGCCGATTCCTAAAACGGGTATAGAGCCTAAGAAAATTAAAGACAACTGTGCATCTATATGGAAGGATACTGCCAATGAAAATATAAGCATAATCGGACATCGTATAGCCATACGAAGAATCATCTGATAAGCGTTCTGTACATTAGTAACATCTGTAGTAAGTCTGGTTACAATGCTTGCGGTAGAAAATTTATCAATATTTGAAAATGAAAAATTCTGTACATTGTAATACATATTGCGGCGAAGATTCCTAGCAAAGCCTGAAGAGGCAATAGCCGCACTTCTTCCTGCAAGCACACCAAATGCTAAAGATATAAATGCTGAGATGAGAAGGGCAATCCCTATTTTAATAATATAGGACATACTTCCACCATCTATGCCATAGTCAATTAAGTTTGCCATTAGAAGTGGTATAATCACCTCTAAAACAACTTCTAATGCAACAAAAATAGGAGTCAAAACTGAGTCCTTTTTATATTGCCCAATACAATCTAATAATTTTTTTACCATATATTCCCCTCCTGTGATTTGTTGAATTTGTCTTATACTGTTATATTCGGCCGTCGCATTCCACCAAATTCTGTTTCATTCTTTTAATGTAGCCAGATAAGGTCTCAATTTCTTGCTCAGAAAAACCCTTTGTTAATGTTTCTTCCATAATTTTGCCGTCAATTTCCATGAATTTAGAAAACTCTAATGCCTTGGGTGTGAGTACAAGCTTTTTCAGTCTAGCATCATGTGAAACAGAATGCCTCTCTATTAGTCCTTTTTGTACCATTAAGTTAATAACTTTAGAGGCAGTAGAACGTGTAATACTGAATTTCTGCTCTAAGTCTTTCTGAAATACGTCTTTATCGGCATGGTGTGCTATGTAACCAATAATCCAGCCATTTGTTCCAGTTATACCGTCAATATATTTTTTATGTGAGTTGTTTTCCATAAATCTCATAATTATATTATTTAATGAGCGAAGTTCTAAGCCAACAAAGCGCCTACACATAAATACCTCCATTTCAAAATGTACGACATCGGACTGTTTGATATACAACATTATATTTCTTTTTTTTTTAATTGTCAATTGAAAAAGATTAGTTTTGCCGTAAAATTTTCCATAAAAAATGGAAGCAATAAATTATTTATCGCTTCCGTTATTTGTACTTTCATTTTTTTCCTCATCATCAATTTTAATGGCGCCTACTGTCATGATTCCAACAGCAGCAACCTTGGCCAGAGATTTTGCTCCGTGTTTTATTTTTTTAGAATCACGTTCCCTGACTCCTTCAAGGATTTCACCACCATTACTGGTAACCAGCTTAAAATTGTTTACAAAGTTTCCGACAACTTTACTGCCACCGTCTTTCAAGTCTTGTACGCCGCCTGTGACTTTATCAGGGTTTTTGGTTATCTTACCCGCGATTACCTCTGTAGTACCACTTGCGATATCACCTGCAATCTCACCAGTATATATAGTAGAATCTACAATGCTTGAACCAATATTATCAATAATTTTTATGTCCGTTACTTTTCCAATAACGGATAGTGTGCCTCCAATAACACCGCCTACGGCAGCACCTGCTATAATTCCTGCTTTTTTTAATGTATCCATATATACGCCCCCTACAATTAGTTTTAATTAATCTCTTTATATTATATCAGTATATAATAAAAATATTAATTGGTCAAAGAAGTTAAGGCATGTTATACTATGCATATTATGATATTTAATTAACAATTTGATTTATAGATTGTAAGGGGAAATAATATGAGAATATTTGATACAAAAGTTCAAGAGATAAAATATAAAGTATTATGTGAAGTGTCAAAGCAAACCTGGGAAGGGCAAGATTCCTTTGCTGTTTTTAATGATATTGCCAGCGTTATAGTAGGTAAGGATGAGCCTACTATAGGATGCTGCATATATAAGGAAAGGGCCATAGTTGCTGAGAGAATACGAATTGCATTAGGCGGGAAAAAGGAAGATCCTAATATTGTAGAGGTTATTGATATTGCTTGTGACGAATGCCCAGAGGCGGGACATGTGGTTACAGATTTATGTAGGGGCTGCTTAGCCCACAGATGTAAGGATGCTTGTAAACTTGGAGCAATAACCCATGATCATAAGCAAAAAGCTAAAATAGATAAGAGTAAATGTGTTGAATGCGGGAAATGTGCGGCAGTATGTCCATACAATGCAATCAATAACTTTATAAGACCATGCGAACGTGCATGTAAAGCAAAGGCGATACATATGGGAGAAACAGGTGCAGCTGCTATTGATTCTGACAAATGTACTTCTTGCGGCTCTTGTGTATATAAATGTCCTTTTGGTGCAGCGGTTGATAAGTCGTTTATTGTAGATGCTATAAATATAATAAAAGAAAGCAGAAAAAATCCCGGATTTGAAGTTTATGCAATAATGGCACCAGCAATTGCCAGTCAGTTTAAATATGCTAGTTTTGGGCAGATAATCACAGCAATGAAGAAGGTTGGCTTTGACGTGGTAATGGAAACAGCCTTAGGCGCGGATATGGTAGCGGTACAAGAAGCAGAAGAAGTAATCGAAAAGGGATTTTTAACCACTTCATGCTGCCCGGCTTTTGTGAAATATATTGAAAATAACTATCCAGAATTAGTTGATAAGGTTTCCCAAAATCTTTCTCCTATGGCACAGTTAGGAAAGTATATTAAAGAAAAAGATCCAACAGCTAAAGTAATCTTTGTAGGGCCTTGCACTGCAAAAAAGGCTGAGATGAAAAAGGAAACTGTAAGCCCTTATATTGATTGTGTGCTGACTTTTGAAGAAATTCAAGCATTAATTGATAGTATGAATATAAATATAGAAAATTTAGAGGAAACGGTATTAGATGAAGCTTCTAATTTTGGAAGACAGTTTGCTCTAAGTGGCGGAGTGGCAAACGCAGTGAAAGAGGCTATTGCAGAATTGGCAGAACAACAGGGACCAGAATCAGAAGCAGCTAAATTTGAGTTGAATCCAATTCTTTGTGATGGAATAGATAAATGCAAAACAGTGTTAATGCAGGCTTCTAAAGGGGTACTTAAAAATAATTTAATTGAAGGAATGGCATGTAGTGGTGGATGTATTGGTGGTGCAGGATGCCTGACTCATGGTGAGAAAAACAAGGATGCCATATTAAAGTATAGTGAGAAAGCAACTTCTAATAGGATTATAAAAGATTAAAAGTAAAGTGTTTTATAGTAATATAAATTAATATGCATGAGAACTTTCTTCCTGCAAATACTAATGTTAGAAGGAGGTGTTAATATGGGTATTATAGGTTGGATTATTATCGGCGCACTTGCAGGATGGATTGCAAGTATGGTAACCGGCAACAATAAAAGGATGGGCGCTTTCAAGAATATTTTAACTGGTGTAGTTGGAGGCTTCATTGGCGGACTAATCATGAATTTAGTTGGTGGCGTTGGTATTACAGGATTTAATTTATGGAGCTTGGCAGTAGCGTGTGTCGGGGCTATTATACTACTATTGATTGTCAATGCCTTTTCAAGAAAAGCAAGTTACTAAAAATATTGGTTTAATCTAAAAAATAGAAATGCACCGCAGAAACTTTTTAAAGCCTGCGGTCTTTTATTACTCATTATACATATTGTTTACAATATGTATAAAAATACTTTGGAGGGAAAATGGCGGGAAAAATGTAAGCGTCAAATCTAAGGGTACCTATTAAAATAATTACGGATAAAGTAAAATCAGAGTATTGATGTTACCAAAAAGGATTTCAATACTCTGTTTAATATGTTCATATTATTAGATTTAAGCCATTGGTATATTTATATTCCAAGGAAACAGTTGAGGGATTTCTTCAGGTTGACTCATATCAATATTCGGTGCTGTTTTTAGTACGTATGTTAAATATTCATATGCAGTTTACAGTTCAGTCAAATAGGCTTAACTGTTTATCAGATTGCTTTTCTTCAAATGTACTCAAATACTCAAATATCTTTACGTTGTCGTGTATTATACCGTGCTGATTGCATTTCTGATGAAATAGTTTCATTAAGGCAGTACTATTGGGGCTATTTATTTCATACTGGTTTCCATAGGTCTGTATATACTTTTCTTTCATGCCAGGGAAACTCAAGTCCAGTTGACGGTAAAAATATTCTCTATTGCCTTCTCTAAGTGTCAACCCCATACCAAAACAAATGACACCATAAACCCCTGCTTCAATACATAAATCCAAGATACCGGAAATGTTTTCTTCTGTATCATTGATGAATGGCAGAATAGGGCAAAGCCATACAACTGTGGGTATGCCTGCATTATATAGTTGCTTTAACGCTTCAAACCGATGCTGCGTCGTACTGACATTTGGCTCCAATTTTTTACACAAATCCTCATTGTAGGTCGTTAAAGTCATTTGAACAACACATTTAGTTTTGTCATTGATACTTTTTAATAGGTCTAAATCTCTCAAAACCTGGTTTGATTTTGTTATCAAGGTAAAACCAAACCCGTATTGATATACCAAAGACAACGCCTTTCTGACGTTCCCAATTTCATTTTCAAGCGGAATATATGGGTCTGTCATAGATCCTGTACCTATCATGCACTTTTTGCGTTTATGCTTTAGAGCATTCTCTAACAATTCAATGGCATTTTCTTTTATTTCAATATCCTCAAAGTTATGTTCGATATGGTAACACTTGCTTCTTGAGTCACAATAAATACACCCATGAGAACAGCCACGGTATAAGTTCATCCCATTTTTTGCAGATAATATTCCTTTAGATTTTATATAGTGCATCGTATCTCCCTTAAATGATAACATATAAACAAAATGACTTGCTTATTTCATACAGTTCTTCTTATGCGCTTTGAGCTTCTTTATTGCCCAATCATAATGGCTTGCGGTGACACTCACGAAATAAGAGCCTAATGTACTTCCACCAACCCATTTATATACACCTTTTGAAAACAATTCCTCATTGGAAAAGGTTTCTGTCAAAGTCAATACGTCCTCATGAGATTTTTTCAGCATTTCTTTTGCTTCTTCCAATGGTGTGCCCTGGTGCTTTTTCCAAAATTGCACATTCATATCGCCATATGTTTTCCAATTATACGGTTTAGGAATAAATGGTTTGTTTTCTCCATTTCTATTTGCCTGTGCCCAATTAAGCAAAAGTTGATGCCATTCATAGAGATGGATTAAAACATCTCGAAGATTTTTATCCCTGCCCCAATGAGCTTCTTTCTTTTTATCATCTGCTGTAAAATCAAATGAAGTTGACAATTCTTCCTCTGTCAATTCAGAAATAAGAACGTTTAGTTTCTCGTAATTGCTAATTGCTGCGGTTATCATATCCGACTTTGTTGTTGCTCTGCCCATGTAATTATCCTCCTTATGGTATCAAGACCAAATACTAAATTATGTTGTTTTCCAACGCTTGAGTGTGGGAAAAAACTCTTTCATCATATTACGAGCTTTATCTTCTGTCATAGCCGCCGTCTGCATTGATCCCATACATTTCATCGGTATTGCCCATTGGCATACCACAACACTCACAAAATTTCTCGCTCATTTTTAATCCTCCCAAAAATAAAATTTGTATAGCTACAATAAAATAATAGCACACAAACTCTGACACCCTATGTCAAGGTTTATTTTTTTCGTAAATTTTCTTTGCTTCATCGGACAAAACCTCACGCAAATAAGCAGGCTCTATCACTTCAACATACGCCCCAAAGGAAAGAAGATACCCAATCAGCCATGCGTCCTCCGGCATATAGGCAGCAACAATAAAATCACCGCTTTCATGTTCTGTAAGTTCATCGTCTTTAAACTCGTCATAAACACGATAAGCCATTTCTTTAGGAAAACGGAGTACTATTTTGTTATGAGCATTCTGCTCCGTTGCTTGTAAATCAGGAAATTCAACAGGAATAAAATCCTCATTCAAAAGTTTGCAGTCGATAATTCGATTTATTTTAAAAAGGCGAAAATCATTTTTTTCTGTGCAATAGGCTTTAACATACCATTCCTTTGACTTGTAATAGAGCTTTAGGGGGTGGATTTTTCTGGTTGTTTTTTTGAAGTGGGTACTTACATAAACAATATTTACGACTTTGTGCGTGATAACTGCCTTTTTCAATAGCTCAAACTTAGCATTATCTTGTGTTTTGCTGCCCCAACGACCAAAATCTACTTCAAACCAATTTTCTGAATGTGTGTTAAAAAGTGCAGAGAGTTTTGTCAACAATTCTCTTTCATAGGTGTTATTTATAACGGACAAACTCTGCAAGGCGGATAATATATCTTGCTTTTCTTTATCCGAAAAAAAGGCTTTATCCAATACATAGTTATCAAGAATTTGTATTCCACCACTTCTGCCTGTTGTAACATAAATGGGAATACCCGCACTACTAATCACATCTACATCACGATAAATTGTTCTAACGGAAACCTCGAATTTTTCCGCCAATTCTGGAGCAGTAACACGTCCTTTCTCTAAGATAAAGTAGATAATCTTAAACAGCCGACTTTCTTTCAAACAATCACCTCCTATGTCACTATTATAGCATATTAACCATGACACTATATGTCAAGGTTATGGAGAAATCGAAAATATACACTACCTAACATAAAAATCGATTTCGTTCTCATAGGGCCACCCGAAAGGATTTAAAGATCCGTTTAAAAATAATAAATAGGTAATATCCCTTCAGGGGTTGCTAAAGTGGCAAGGACGATGTAGCTTGAACAAAGAGAAAGCTAGCTTAAACACAAGCCCTTAGAAGCCTAGGAGCATAGCTGATGAACTGGAGAAAATAGAAGAAATTGCCACAAGGCCTATTATTCGGCTTCAGTATTTTGCTTGTGTCGAATATTGTTTATTTAAAATATTCAATGTGTTATAGTTATAAAGATAATTATGGTAAAATTATCTTTATGAATTGTAATTATTTTCTATACCAAGGGGGTAACAACGTTGTTTAAGCAAAAAAATTTTTTTGAAGTAATTAAATATGATTTTTATGATAAAGGTGTTATGCAGTCATATACATCATTTTTATCAAGATCAGTTGTAAATGTATCATTTGAAGAAATAGGAAATGAGATTATTAGGAAATCGACAGGAAAGAAAGCTTGGCTTATAGCAAGTGGCATTTTATTTTGCTTAAGTATATTATTATGCATTTGTTCATTTACAGACAAAACCATAACTATGGCTGACAGCATATTTTATTTGGTTCCCTCAATTGTTTGTTTTATTGTGTTTATTTTATTGAAACAAGAGTTAGTTTATTTAGTTGGCAGACAAAATCTATTTTTCTTTTATAAGAAAAACCAAATTAGTCAAATTCATGAGTTTATAAATGAAATAATTAAGAGAAGAAATAATTATTATAAAGAGAAATATGCAATTATTGAAAATGATTTAACTCTAGAACAACAGCTTAATAAATTTAGATGGTTAAAAAATGACGAAATTATCACAGCGGAAGAATATGACTATTTGATAGACCAACTACAATCTCTAGCAAATAAAGCTTATATGTTTTACAATCAAAAATAATAGTATAAAATTTTATAAATGTTGGCAACGTTCATTTTTTAAATGTTAATATGATATTAAGCAGGAGCAGCTTGAAAGGGTTGCTCTTTTGTTATATCTAAATAAAGGGGTGATGTGATGTCAAAAAATCATAAAAAGAAAAAGCAAAGGCATTATACAAGCAAGAAAAAAAACTTCTTGAAACAGCATCTATACTCGAAGTGATAAGAGAATATATTGATATTGCTTATGCAGACATAACGATTTTGTATCCTTTGGACAGGAGGAAATCCATAATAACCAAAACTAATTTAAAACGTCATAATGCTGGTAGTTATAGCGGCTTATACGTTTATGATATAGAAATAATGTGATTTTTGGTCCCTTGCTTACTATAATTTTTTATAGTTTTGGTGATAAAATGGTGATAAAAATAAAAAATACAAGGCTTATAAATCATAAAACCTTGCATTTTCAATATTTTGGTGCGCCATGAGGGATTCGAACCCCCGACCTTCATATTCGTAGTATGCTACTCTATCCAGCTGAGCTAATAGCGCATGTGTTTCGACACGTTAGTTATTATACAATACTTAAATAAGAATGTCAAAGATTTTTAAACTTAAAAATAACAAATAATCATATTTGTAATAAAAAGTTGAAATATACCTGGAAACTGATTGTTGTGACAATTGCTCCTTGATGATATAATCGAAGTATGCAAAAGGAATAAAAGTTGGGAGAGAACTTAGATGGAAGAGTTAAATGAATTAAAAAGAATTCTAAAAGAACTGAGACCAAATAATTGGGAGGATATCCCTGATATTGATTTATATATGGACCAGGTTTTAAACTATATGACAAGACAGCACATTGGATTGGAAAGTGGTGAAACTTTAACATCTGCCATGGTCAATAACTATATAAAGAAAGAGCTTTTACCAAGGGCAAAGGGAAAGCGATACGAAAGAAAACATATTGCTTATTTGACTGCAATTTGTTTGTTTAAACAAATTTTATCAGTTGACTCGACTAAAGAACTTTTAAATAATCAATTGTTAGATTCTGATATAAAAAGTTTTTACGAAAAATATTGCACAAAGTTGGATACTGCATATGATGCTGTAGGAGAAAAGATTCAGGAAAACATGACGGAGCAAGACATTTCTGAATTAGTTTTGGAACTTGCTATATCCAGTTATGCTCAAAAAATTGCATGTGAAAGACTGTTGGAATTACTTGTTTAATTATATTTATATATTTAAGATTTTGTGACCTTTATTAATCCCCTGACATAGTATATCTTATATACGATTTTGTCTATGAAAGGGGATTTTGTTTTGAAAAACAATACTAATAGGCCTGTAAAGAGTTCAATTCCGCAAGAACGCAGTGGAAAATGTGCAGAGCCTTATGTAGGTATGCCCATATACTTGGATGATTCTTTCTTTGACTTTATGGATCAAGACAGAGGAGGAAAATGCCCTATAAATGAAGATATGGGTGATGAAATGGACGGCTGCATGATGCCAGACAGCGGTGGAATGATGCCAGACAGCGGCTGCATGATGCCAGACAGCGGCTGCATGATGCCAGATAACGGCTGCATGATGCCAGACAGCGGCTGCATGATGCCAGACAGCGGCTGCATGATGCCAGATAACGGCTGCATGATGCCAGATAACGGCTGCATGATG